>DGUE01000111.1 GCA_002393895.1 Bacteroidales bacterium UBA4318 | reverse complement strand
ACGACTCCGGTCGCTTTGGAGTTCTATCACATCCTCAGCGCAGTGCGGGTAACCATCATCAACGACTCGCCTTCCACCAGTGTGACGGTGAACTCGTACGGATTCCGCAATATATGCATCCGCGCCACCGGCACGGTGGAGCAGAGCGGAAACGGCCTTGCCACAATGGGAACCGGCAACTGGGAACCCTCGTCCTACACGAGCAGCACGGTCCTGGGCCACAGCGGCACGACTGCGCTCGGCAATAAACAGGAGTTCGCCATGCCTGCAGACAAATGGGATCTGATGGCGCCGCAAGAGCTCGCTCCTTACGGCGATTACATCCCCCAGTTGATGCTCGACTATGAGTACGATCAGGAGAATCCCTACACGCTGGAGACGGAACACAATCATCCCGTGTTCCCCCTCCGCCTCGATGAGATTCCTGTGAAGAACTCGGAAGAACTCATTACCAAATGGCTTCCCGGCAAGAAGTACATCTACGAGATACATATCCGCCTTGGCGGAGGCATCATCGTGAATGTTGCGGTAACCGATTGGAAAGAGGTTTCCGCAGAAACCCCCGGCCTTACGATAAATGACGAATAGATTCAGCTCATATCTGTCAGCCGTTTCGGCGGCGGTCCTGCTTCTCCTGGCCGGTTCTTGCAATACCAAAGAACCGGTGCGGAACGAGCAGGGCAGGATTGCTGTATCCATCTCCAGCGGCATGATGGCCACCCGGGCTCTGAGCGACGACATTGCCGACGGCAGCGCCATTATTTTGAATGGAAGCGGCGTTCCCGACCTGGCAATAGGAATCGCCAATTCCGACGGGGACCTTGTCGCCTGCTGGCCGGATGATTATTGGGACGCCCTGGGAACCACGTTCACTTCCGAATGTCAGACTGCGCAGACTGATTCGAGCAAATCCACCATCTATTTCACAGGGCCTGGCAAAGGATTGTACACAGTGTTTGCGGTGGCCAATACTGCCGGTCTTAATGCATCGACGATAACTGCTCTTAAAGCGGCCAAGACCGTGGATGCATTGAATGCGCTTCTGCTTTCGGTAGTTAGCGGCGAACCCGATTTCGGCGCCACGATGCCGCTTACTGCAAAGGGGAGCCTGACAATAAACTCTTGGGGCAACGGCCAGATAGACCTCAATCTCCTCAGGCCTGTGGCGAAAATCAGCTTTACCTTTGTCAATGAGACCGGCGGCTCCGTCGATATTCATGGCTGCACGGTAACGCTGAGGGATCTCAATACTTCCAGCGGTTATCTCTTCGAGCAGGATCCGGACTATCTGCCCGACCATACCTACGACAGGGATCTGACAATCGTCGGCGCCGATCCTTTGGTGTTTACCGACAACAAATCCACCTTGCCGATAAAAACCGTATTCCCAAGCGAGGCCCCTCCAAGGCTTGTGGGAAGCAGGTATTTCTGTGATTTGTCCTTCCGCGTCACCAAGAAAGAAAAGGTGTACAGTTCCGGGGACGCCACCACCTACTCTGAATACACTTTCGAGAATCTGCCTATCCATGACAACCGCTCGAAAGATATTCCTTACATCCTTCGCAACCAGCATCTCAAGATCGAGACCCGAATTACGAAGAGGAGCGAAGAGCATGACTATTCGTTCAACTTCGAAGTCCAGGACTGGTACGAAAAAGAAGCATACGTTACGTTTGATTAGACCGTGAAGTTTTTTGCGCGCATAACCGCAGTTCTCTGCATGCTGATGTCTCTTTCCTGTGTCAGGGAAGAGATCAGGGGCGTTGTTGAGGACAAGCTGCCCGAAGGCACTCCTGTGACTCTCAACATCGGCTTCGGCTATCCTCAGCGGAACGAGGTGAAGATAGAGACGAAGGCTGAATCTTCCAGGGCCGACGAGTCGCGTATACACGATCTCTACGTGATGATATTCGATGGGAACGGCGACAAGTTCTACGGCAGATACTTCACCTACGAGCATCTCATCTCTTCTCTGGATGATCTCGACGGCCACAGCAACGAAGGCTGGTATGTGGAGAACTCCGACAACAGCCGCGGCGTTGTCAAGATTGCTACCCAGGCAAAAGACGACTGTACGCTGGTATTGCTGGCGAACGTAACCAGCACTATCACTTCGCTCAATCATCAGGATCCGGTAGACGTCCTTGCGGAAATCGATACTTACGAGGATCTCACGGAAGTTCGCGTTACCCTTGAACAGGAAGTGCTCAACAGAGGCGACCTGTTCTTGATGATGGACAAAATCACCGGAGTAAGCACCGGCAGCCTGAGTTGGGGCGAAATATCCGGCAGCGAGGCTGTCTACAACAAACCGAACAACGAGTATCAGTTGAAACTCAGGCCGCTCGACGCCAAGGTCAAGTTCTACATCAGCTACAACACGTATAATATTGATCCAAGCAAGTGCGATCCCCGAAAATGGTGGGTTTATAATGTGCCTTCGGAATGCTACCTTATCCCCGGGTCCGGGCAGCCTGACGATATCGATTTCTTCGATACCGAAAAGACCTTCTTCGAAGGCAAGGAAACTGTAAACGGCAAGGAATGGGATGTGTTCTCGTTCTATATGCTCGAGAATTGCCAGGAACCGAAGGCGTCCATTATGGGGCTGCCTTCTCCCAGTTACTACCTTCGTGAGAAAGAGACGGATCCGTCCAAAGAAGAATCCGACTTCGACTATGCTCCCGAGAATGGAACCTATGTGAGGTTCGATATGCTTCTCGGCCTTACCGATAATGGTGTAGATGCTGCTACCAATGGCAAGAGCACGGCCAATGCGCTCACCACCGAAGCCGTGTACACGGTCCATCTGGGAGATTTTACCAACAGCAGTTCCGGAAATGGCCGGGATTGGGACAACTACGATGTGGAGCGCAGCACTTCCTATTCCTATTTCATCACCATCAACAATTCCCATTCGATATTTGTTGAGGTGCTGGGTGATGACGGTGAGGCAGAATCAGGTGATGAGGAAGAACTCCAGGCCGGGCAGGAAGGGTCCCTGTTGCTCTCTACCGACGAAATCGTCAACTGCGATGCTCACTATGAGTATCATTGCCTTACTTTCAAATATACGCCCGGGCTTGATGGCAAGAAAGTATCCTGGTATGTGAAGACGCCGTTCGATGAAGGCGGGGCTCAGTGGGATCCCGATGCGAATGGCGGAGAAGGGGATTGGATATTCGATTGCAAGGACTATCTGTGGGTGAAGTTCGGCCTTAATGCCACTTCGGGAACTCCATCCACCTATTCGAAGAACCGTTCTCCTTATCCTGGCAATTCGCCCGACAACCCGCATTATTTCCCGAACTGGGATTTTCATTCCGGGCTTGCGGATAAACAACTGATGGACATCCATCAGCTTTACAACTATATTCTCGACCAGACCAGGAAGAAAGCAGCCGGGGATTCCAATGATTTCCTCGAAGAAACAATTGAGGGCGAAGTTCAGTACGTCATCCGCGTAACCGCCTTCATCGAAGAATACTACTACGAAAAGGATCCCACTCTCGATCCTGAAACAGCGGAGGCGGATCCCGACCTCTGGCGCAAGTTCGTCAACGCCGATCCGCGCGAACTCCACATCCTTTCCGAGGCTGTCTACAGCGAAGACGGACAGAGTGATGTGATCACCTCCAGCCATTCCATCATCCAGCGGTCCATCCAGACCTTCTACAACACTTATTCGCCAGACCTGCGCACACTCTGGGGAACTGAGCATGTGGATGAAATGGAGTATCGCATCCGTAAGCAGAAGGATCCGGACCACCAGACCATCTGGCCATGGTGGAAGAGTGGAAGAGATCTCCCCACATCGACAAAACCAAATAGCGATGATAACGGGCGATACAATTCCGCCGCGATCTGGGGTGTATCCGCCTCTCCTGGATGGAGTACTTTCCTGAATTACACAGTAGACAACGACACGCCCGAACTCAAGGACGACTACAAGTATCTTGCATACTCCTGTCTTACCCGCAACAGGGACAACGACGGCGACGGCGTGATCGATCCCGAGGAAGTTCGCTGGTACATTGCTTCTGTCAATCAGCTTGTCGGTATGTGGGTTGGAAATGAGGCGCTCAGCCCTTCCGCCCGTCTGTATCAGCCGGAGAATAAGAACAGTATTGGAGACAATCGTGAATGGAGATCCTGGGTAGTGTCTTCCACCGCTTCGTCTATTACCAATCCCGGTGTGATCCGCGCAGAAGAAGGCGCTACCAAATCCACCTACGACTCATATAACTGGGCCTTCACTTCATATCCCTCGGTAAAATTCACTGTGGATGACAGGCATCAGGTGTCTTCTGTACGCTGTGTACGCAATATCGGCACTTATGATTCGGGAGGCGGAGTAAAGGACATCAGCGGTGCTGATCTTAATGTGATCCCGGACGAGTATTATGAATCTCCCCAGGGTTTCAACGCCAGTGGCAAGGTCAATGCCAATGCCGACGGGACCTACACACTGCGTTTCTCCCGTCTCGATCCGCGCTGCATCCGGGAATTCACTTTGCTGGACCTTCCTTATGCGGACGAGTATTCGATGAGAAACCGGGTATACATGGAAATGACCATGCAGGATCCGTCGGCGGAAGTTACTTTACCTGCCAGCAAGACCCAGGAAGAGCTGAACGACCTGATTACCGCTGCCGGACATAATTCTTATTGCCCGGCCGGATATCGTCTGCCAAATATGACGGAAATGCTGCTTATGGCTTCCCTGCAGCCTACCGGATACTGGACTTCCGGCAAGAATTACCCCACACGTACATTTTATTCCCGTGGAATACGCGGGAGCAGGATAACTCCGGGAGAGAATCATAAAATAGGCTGGGGTTATAATGGAGGCATCGTCCACATGCACAATTCCAGAGAGAAAGAAGCCACCATCATGACCGACATCCGTTGCGTGAAGGATATGAACTGCACCGGAGAGATAACGGGAAGCATCTCGGTGCCAGGAGGAGACAAGCTCCATATGGGAGACGATTGCCAGATCAAGTTGAATATCACTTCACTGGGCTCTGCAATACGGTCTCTTAACCTGTATCTTGTGTTTGTGGGCGCCAGCGGCAACGAAGAGACCAGGAGCATCGATTTGAACGGCATCAAGCTTTCTGGCGTAGCCATTAAGGACGAATCGGTCGACTGGACCGTCCCTACCGACCTTCCCCTTCTTGGTAATATGTTTATCAGGGCGATTGTCGTCAATAACGCCGGCACCCGTAAGGTGCTGGAGACGCCGATCAGGATTCTTTCCCCGGTGTTCGCATCGGTCCGTCTCCTGCCTTGTGTGTATAACGGAGCGCAGAATCCTTCATATCCCGTGTTGCTTACGGTGCAATCTCCGAGTTCTGACATCAGAAGGTGGACACTGATTATCAAGGACCCGCTCAATGAGACAAATTCCCTTAACCTCGCCGCCTGTTCGGACGCCAGGTATTGGAACACCACATGGCAGTTCACGTACAGTCTGAACTCCCTGGCTACCGGCACATACTCTTTCCAGCTAGATGTGCTTACTGCGGATGGCAAGCATACGCTCTCCAACATCGCCAAAATGGATGTCCTCAGAATCAATTATGTGCCCAATCCAGGACACACCGGGGATACCGGATACAACACAGCCTCCGACATCACTGTCTCCTGGGAGCCGGATGTAGTGACGGGAATGAATATGGCTTCGGGAGACTTCATCGAGGCTAACATCGATCTCAGCAACTGCTCGTATTATCCTGTGTATAAGACGGATCCCAATACGGGCCTACCCGTAAGGGACAATGACCAGACTCTCGGCAAGGATAACATCATAAGCATCGGCATAACGGACACTGACCACAACACTAAAGTGAAGGTACCATATGTCTACCATATCTATTATCCTGCCCATGACGACGATATAAGCGCTGATCCCCAGAAAGATTGGTTGCGTCCCAATATTTCCAAAAGCACGGGTGACGACAAATCCAACGGAACCAACTATAAGCTGTTCAAGGGAGGAGCAGGCACCGGTTTCAAGCTTCAGAGCGGGTATTACTACATGCCTGATACGGATTATCCCCAGCTGTTCCGTCTGGAAAAGGCAGGAGCCTTCTGGAACGGGCAGTGGATGGATACCGCCAACTGGAATGAAGGAGGCCAGAACGGGAATCCGTCCAATGCTGCGGAGAGCCTTGCGCAAATCCTGTCATCCGACACATTCTACATCGGTTCCACCCAGGGGACCCATCGCTCCAGGGCAACATATTTCTACGTCCGCGCCGTACGCAACGGCACGGAAACCAACGCTGCCGGAGGCGGTGTAAGCATTAACGATCCTATAAATGGAGGTAATTTGTAAACAGATGAAGAGATTTGGTTTCATACTGCTGATGTTGGCAACCCTGGTGCTTTCCTGCACAAGGGAGCCTTCGCCCGGGCATGATCCTTCGGAGACTGGGTTCAGGACCATCCATTACAAGGTTCAGGTTTCGAGTTCCGACGACTCGAAGGCGACGACTGCCGAGAACGACACCAAATACGTCTTCCAGGCCACGGATTCCCTTTACGTCGTCTCCACGGATCCCGTATCCGGCGACACGCTGCTTTTCGGAGTCCTGAAGCTTATTACCGGTTCCGGCGAGACTACTGGGTATTTTGAGGGAGATCTTGTGGGTGTAGACGAGTTTGAGCCCGCTTCCGACACACCAATAAAAGTAACCCTGGTAAGTTCCGGCGACAGGATTCACACTACCGGCGGGGGAAAATTGACCGACACGGCATATCCCACCGACGAGTATGGTGCAACCCTTGCCGATGCCGTGCAGAAGTTCAGTCATTTCACATGCAGTACCACCTTCGGGACCACCAGATTCAATCTTACCCAACAGTCGGCGTTCCTGGTATTTACCGTCAGTTTCAAACGTGTGGAGGTCGCTGTGTCGACACCCGTAACGGCCAAAGTGTTTAACAACAGCGAAGCGAGTCCGATATGGCAGGGCGAAGTGAGCGCAACCGCTCTCGGCAGCGGCAGAAGCCGTGTGGATTTTGTGGTGGCTTTCCCCGGTGGCAGCACATCACTGACCGACGCCGAGTTGTCCGTCATCTGGGGAGACGGGGCTAATGATCATAAAGAGTTTGCCATTGACGACAAGGATTTGGCTGTCAACAATTATTACAAGGTTTCCCGCTCAACGATCGATCTTGGCAATCCTTTCCATATACGCGCCAAGGAAGACGGCACGACGAACGTTACCTTTAAATATACATACGCTACCGGAGGCATCCAGTATATATGCTACGATCTTGGCGTAGACGACTGGACCGATTATGACGGCAGTTCGCTTACTCTGTCAAAAGATTATGTGGTATACTTCAAGGGCACCAGGGCCAACTGCGACTGCAATGGCAACGGGGTCCACTTGTTTGACGCAGACAGAGTTTGCTATATTGCAGGAAAGATAGGGAGCCTGCTGGCTGATGACAGCTCTCTTGCCCAGTATGCCTTCAGAAGCGCATTCTCGAACGGCAACAGTAACAATACCAACCCGGCGGCTGTCACCTTTGTCGATATCGATTCTGCCGATCCACTTATACTTCCTTCCGTAACCTCGAATAACTGCTACCGTGAGATGTTTAGGGCTTGCACTTCGCTTACTTATGCCCCGGCTCTTCCGGCGACCACAGTTGCTGAGGGTTGTTACTTCAATATGTTCCGAAAGTGCACGGGGCTTACTTCAGTAGCAAACATCACGCTCCCTGCCCTGGAGTTACAACCGGACTGCTATCGCGAAATATTCAGGGACTGTTCGGGACTGACTTCTGTCCCGGTATTCCCAGCCCCCACCCTTGTTGAACGTTGCTATCAACAGATGTTGTCAGGCTGCACCAGCTTAAAAAGCATTATATGTCTTGCCACAAATATATCCGCTACATCCTGTCTTGAAAACTGGGTGCAGAACATCAATACCACCGGAACCTTCTACAAGGATCCCGAGATGACAGGTTGGGTAAAAGGCACTAACGTTCCATCAAAATGGACTATCTCAGATTACCCGCCTTCCAACCCATGATTCCTCGAGCGATATGCCGTAGCAGCGGCGTATCCAGAGTTCGAGGAATTTGTCGTCGAGGAAGTAGGTGTCGGCGTCGCGGGAGATGAGCTGCTTGGCGAGCAGCGAGCGGACGGCGGCCTGCACGGAGCTGGCGGCACCAAGGTAATGGCGGGAGATATAGCTCTGGGACAGAACGTTTTCGGCATGCCCATCTACAGCGATAGTGGAAAGCACTGTGCGTTGCCCTTTCGATAGCCCAGCAAGTATGTTCCTATAGGTGGTATCGGCGGTATCCAGCAGATATTCCATAGCCGCAAATACTTCTATCTGCCCGGCGTCTCCGCCCTTTTCGGTGGATGCGAACACTTCGTTGAGGGTCTTCTGCATGAAGAAGGTGTAGCCTTCCATGAGGTCGTACAGGCCTTCCACGGCATCTTTGGTGATGCTTTTGCCGGCGTTCCTGAACTGCCTCCGCGCGAATTCCACATATTTATCCCTGTCGATCGGCTTCAACTCCAGGGTGCCCGTGCTCATGTAGAATGGCCTTGCGGCCGATGAGAACATCTGCCCCAGCAGATGCCTTTCGCTTCCGGAATAGATGAATGTCACGTTCGCAAGCCTCTGGAAGCGGGTGCGCAGCAGGGCTTCCATGTTCTTTTCGTCGTATTTTCCTATCTGCTGGAATTCATCTATAGCCACCAGCCAGGGCTTGGAAGAAGATTCCATGAACTGGAGGATCTCTTCGAGCGTGCGGAGCGGCTGCTGGATTTGCCCCAGGGAGAGCGCGAACTTGGGCCCCAGGGTGGCAGGATCGTAGGAGAATTCTCCCCGGATGGATTTTAGCACCTCCAGAAATCGAGCACCTTTGCGGATGCCTCCGGCGGATTGCCTGCGGAAAACCTCCTGCCCAAGGCGGAAAGTGAATTCCTGAAGGCTGGACGTGTCGTAGATATCAATGAAACAGCAATTGTATTCCTTGCCGATGCGCTTGTCTGTGAAAACATGATTGATCAGCCCGGTCTTTCCCATGCGCCTGGGGGACATCAGCACCATGTTGTTGCCGTTGGTTACGGAACGCACGAGCGTTTCGGTTTCCTGTGCCCGGTCGCAGAAATAGCGGGAGGGGATATTGTTCGTAGTATAAAAAGGATTTACATGCTGCATGGCGGTTACAATTTGTTCTAAGCGCAAATTTATAGTTTTTTTTACATAACGCAAAATTAATATAAATTACTTGAAGAAAACTTTTAACTTTGCAAAAACACCCATCATGAAACCCATCCTCACCATTATGAGCTTAATACTTACTGCTTTGCTGGCGACCCTTGCCGGCAGCTGCAAGAAAACTGACGGCAAGTCCGTGGTCTATTTCACCCGAAATCTCTCCGCCGAGGGTCTGATCCAGGCCTATGAAAAGGTCAATGGCAAGATCGAAGGCCGCGTGGGCGTCAAGCTCCACACGGGCGAGCAGAACGGCCCCAACATCATCCCCCGCGAATGGGTGAAAGCCCTGATGGAGAAGGACTTGAAGGGCGCCAACATAATCGAGACCAATACCTACTACGAGGGAGACCGCTATACTACCGAACAGCATCGCGAGACTCTGGAAGTGAACGGCTGGACCTTCTGCCCCGTGGACATCATGGATGCCGAGGGCACGGCTCTTCTGCCAGTTAAAGGCGGCAAGTGGTTCAAGGAGATGTCCGTCGGCAAGAACCTGCTGAACTACGATTCCATGGTCACTCTCACTCACTTCAAGGGCCACACCATGGGCGGTTTCGGCGGCAGCAACAAGAACATAGGCATAGGATGTGCCGACGGCCGCATCGGAAAGGCCTGGATACACACCAGGGAAGGGTCGGAAGAGCAGTGGAGCATTGCCGAAGAGGAACTCATGGAGCGCATCTCCGAGTCCACCAAGGCTACCATCGACCACTTCGGCGAACACGTGACCTATGTGAACGTGATGCGCAACATGTCGGTGTCCTGCGACTGCGAAGGCCTTGAGGCTGAGGCGGTTGTGACTCCGGACGTGGGCATACTCTCATCTACCGACATCCTCGCCCTCGACAAGGCCTGCGTGGATATCATCTATGCCATGCACGACGAGGAGCACAAGCACTTCGTGGAGCGCATCGAGACCCGTCACGGACTCCGCCAGCTCAGCTATATGAAGGAACTCGGAATGGGAAGCGACGACTACGTCCTCATCGACCTCGACAACGGCGGCAAGCGCATCAGCGTCAAGGATGCCGCACGCGCATGCAAGAAGCGCAGCATCTACAACTACAGCACCCTGGGCAACAAGGGCCAGATGGTGAATCTCTCCGACTTCGAGGGCAAGGTG
>DGUE01000108.1 GCA_002393895.1 Bacteroidales bacterium UBA4318 | reverse complement strand
CCGTCGAGCTTGGTGAGCACCACACCGTCGTAATCGATTGCCTCGTTGAATGCCAGGGCGGATGCAACTGCATCTTGACCGGTCATGGCATCCACCACGAAAAGGCTCTCTGTGGGCTTTACGGCCTCGTTCATTGCCCGGATCTCATCCATGAGTTCCTGGTCTACGCTGAGGCGACCGGCAGTATCCACTATGATAACGCTGTACCCCTGCTGGCCGCCCTGTGAGATGGCGGCTTTCGCTACTTTGACAGGATCCTTCTCACCGTCGATGGTGAACATGGGCACCTGAATCTGCTCCGAAAGGGTGCGCAGCTGCTCGATGGCAGCGGGGCGGAATGTGTCGCAAGCGGCAAGCATCACCTTTATGCCCTTGCGTTTAAGATAAAGGGCAAGTTTGCCGCTGAAGGTGGTTTTACCTGAGCCGTTCAGTCCGGCCACGAGCACAACCGCGGGATTCCCTTTGACGTTGATGTCGGCGGAGTCGCTGCCCATGAAGGCGGCCATCTCGTCGTGGACTATCTTCACCATCATCTGCTGCGGCTTGACGGCGGTGAGCACGCCCGTGCCTATGGCCTTGGTCTTTACGTTGTCGCAGAACTCCTTAGCTACTTTGTAACTTACATCTGCGTCGAGCAGGGCACGGCGCACATCTTTAAGCGTCTCGGCGACGTTGACTTCGGTAATCTTGCCTTCTCCTTTGAGAATCTTGAAGGATTTCTCCAGCCTTTCAGATAAATTTTCAAACATAGCGGTGCAAAAATACGAAAAAAAGTTAATGTATCTATACCGTTTATTTATTCATGTAATACTATGAAAAAAGTCTTTTCTTTTATGCTCAGGATGCTGATGAGGTGTTATTCCACGGTTGCGGAACCTTCACAGCGTTCTGTCAATGCCAAAATCGCACGGCAGTTCCATCTATGGGTGGCTGAGAAGAAATACTGCCGCCAGGACCTGAGCATGTCAGATGTGGCTGAGGAATTCGGCGTATCTGAAGAAGCCCTTTCTTTCTACTTTACCAATGTGGCAGGGGAGCGCTTCAGCACTATACGCAAGAAACTCCGCCTGGAGGAGGCCCGCAGGCTGATCTGTGAGGACCCTTCGCGCAAGCTCAGCCATATTGCGAACACGGTTGGGATTCCGGACAAGTGCAATTTCCGCAAGCAGTTTTTCTCTGTCTACGGGATACCTCCCAGCGAATGGCAGAGGCAATGCGCAGAAATGAAGAGATAGCCTGACCGCCTCGCAATCAGTACGGCTCCCCACTCGTTACATCCAGGTGAAAGCCCGGATGCGGGGGACTGCGCCTTCATATATATGAAAAATAATTGCTATCTTTGAAAGATATTACGTTATATGACACAGGCGAACTACATATTCCTTCTCTTGCTGGACCTGGCCCTCACCGTGGGCATATCTTTTTTATGTTCTATACTTGAGGCTGTCCTGATGTCTACCCCGCTTTCCTACATCAGCATGCGGGAAGAGGAAGGTTACAAGAGCGCCACCCTCTTCAAGAAGTACAAGACCGATATAGACAGGCCCATCGCCGCCATTCTGGCGATGAACACCATAGCCAACACCTTCGGCGCTTCACTGGTCGGCGTCCTTACCACCAAGGCTTTCGGCAGCGCGTGGGTCGGCTGGATGTCCGCCCTCACCACCCTGCTTATCCTTGTTTGCTCGGAAATCATCCCCAAAACCATAGGAACCACTAAATACCGCAGCCTGATGGGCTTCACCACCAGAGGGATATCTTTCCTGCTGGTGCTGATGTATCCCCTGGTAGTTCTCATTCGCTACATCGGCAGCCGTTTCTCTTCCGATGAAGAGGAGGCCGCCGTGAGCAGGGAAGAGGTGTCCGCCATGGCAAACGTGGGTGAAGAAGAAGGGGTTATCGACCGCAGCGAGAACAAGGTTATCCAGAACATCATCAAACTGGACAATGTGAAGGCCTACGAAGCCATGACGCCCCGCGTGGTCTGCTCCGTGGCACCTGAGTCCATGACCCTGAAGGAGTATTTCGAGGCAGACGAATTCGAGCATCACTCCCGTATTCCCGTGTATGCCGAGTCTCCCGAGTATATCACCGGATACATCCTGAGGGACGATGCCTTGGAAGACCTTGCGGAAGACAAGTTCGGAAAGACCTTGAAGGAACTCCGCCGGGATGTCTCTTTCTTCAATGAAGAGACCTCCCTGGCAGATATCTGGGAGAAGCTCCTCAAGAGCCGCGAGCAGATGGCCCTTATCATAGATGATTACGGTTGCTTCGAAGGCATTCTAACGCTTGAAGACATAATCGAGACTATCTTCGGCCTTGAGATTATGGACGAAATGGATGAAGTGAGCGATATGCAGGAATATGCCAAGGAGAGATGGAAGAAGCGTCAGAAACGCTATCGCAAAGTTAATTTGCAGCAAGCCGAGAATATTGAGCCGAAATCGTAACGATTTTCGGCTTTTTTTATTACTTTTGTACACTTTAGGCTAAAACGCCAATGCCATGCTTGAAGATGTCAGATCATATATAACACGTTTGATTGCCCTTTATGAAGGGGAAAAGAAACGTGCCGACGATGCCCTGGCCCTCCTTGCTGAAAGCAAAGGCGAGGTGGAAGCCTGCAAAAAGCAGATTGCTGAATTGAATAGACAGATAGACAATCAGAGGCTTACAAGCGCTTTCGCGGCAGAAGGCGGCAACGCCGAAGCCAAGCAGCGCCTGACCAAGCTGATTGCGGAGATTGACAAGTGCATTTCGTTGTTGGATAGTTAGTTATGGATCAGAATATTACACTCGTCATAGCAGGAAAGCAGTTTAACCTCAAGGCTTCATCGCCTGAAATGGAGCAATCCATGAGGCTGGCTGCAGAAGACATCAACAGGATGTTGGACCGCTACACCGAGAAATATCCCGAAAAAGACTATCTGGAGATGCTCCTTTTCGTTACTTTGACGGAAACGGTATACAAGTTCAACGCCCAGAACAAGTTGAACGCTCTTTCCGCCGAGCACGAAAAGCTTGTAAATGAACTCTCCGGCTATCTGGCCAAAATAGACAGTAACCGTTAGTCCGTCCTTGCGAAACAAACAAGTTCCACGGAACCGGGTGTACTCGTGCTGAGGATGGCAAGCCTGCCGGACAGGAAGCCAGATACAGGGCGGAGCCCAAAACATACAGAAATTATTTCTGCTAAGGACTAACGGGGTTTTAACGGCATCTGCAACATTGTTTGCGGATGCCGTTTTATTTGAAATACTAAAACACTATATATTATGTTGTTCTATTTATTGTCGGCCGTAGCAGGTGCCATAGTGGCGCTGGCCATATACATACTCGCCCATAAGGCCTCTATGAAAGGCCGTGGCGAAGCCATCATACAGAAGGCTGAAATCGAAGCTGAAAGCATCAAACAGCAGAAAATTCTACAGGCGAAAGAGAAGTTCGTGCAGCTGAAAAGCGAACACGAAGACTATATAAGCAACAAGAACAAGCAGCTTCAGGAGCGCGAAAACGCAATCCATCAGAAGGAATCCCAGCTCGGCCAGCAGGCCAGTGAACTCGGGCGCAGGCAGCACGAAATCGACAGCGCCCGCGGTCAGCTCCGTGCCCAGATGGAAAACCTCGAGCGCAAGCAGGAAGAATGCGACCGCCTTGTTGCCCAGGCGAACAAGCAGCTTGAAACCGTTGCCGGCATGACGGCAGTCGAGGCAAAGAACATGCTGGTGGAGAATTTGAAGGCAGAGGCCCGCACTGAAGCCCAGGCGTACATAAACGATACGATGGATGATGCCCGCCTGAATGCTGCGAAAGAGGCTAAGCGCATAGTAATCAATACTATACAGCGCACTGCCACAGAAACTGCAATCGAGAACGCCGTTACCACTTTTCCCATCGACAACGATGAAGTGAAAGGTCGTATCATCGGGCGTGAAGGCCGTAACATCCGCGCCCTCGAGGCGGCCACCGGTGTTGAAATAGTTGTGGACGATACTCCCGATGCCATTATGCTCTCCGCCTTCGATCCCGTACGCCGTGAAGTCGCCCGTCTGGCCCTTCATCAGCTCGTAATCGACGGACGCATCCATCCCGCCCGTATCGAAGAGGTTGTTGCCAAGGTGAGCAAGCAGCTCGAAGACGAAATACTTGAGACCGGCAAGCGCACCTGCATCGACATGGGCGTGCACGGGCTCAATATTGAACTCGTTAAGCTCATCGGCCGCATGAAATACCGTTCATCCTATGGGCAGAACCTCCTGCAGCACTCCCGCGAGGTAGCAAACATCGCTGCGGTCATGGCCTCCGAACTTGGCCTCAATCCAAAGCTTGCCAAGCGTGCCGGTCTGCTTCACGATATAGGCAAGGTGTCCGATGAGGATCCCGACCTGCCTCACGCACTCCTCGGCGCCAAACTGGCCGAGCAGTACAAGGAACGTCCCGAGATTGTGAATGCAATCGGCGCCCACCACGAAGAGATGGAGATGACCTCTACCATTGCTCCCATCGTGCTCGTCGCAGATGCCATCTCAGGCGCACGTCCCGGTGCACGCCGCGAGGTTATCGAATCTTACATCAAGCGTCTCAAGGGAATGGAAGACCTTGCTGCCTCCTATCCCGGCGTAACCAAGTCTTACGCCATCCAGGCAGGCCGTGAACTCCGTGTAATCGTCGGGGCCGAACAGGTCAGCGACGACGATGCAGCACGCCTCTCTTCCGATATCGCACAGCGTATCCAGGACGAGATGAC
>DGUE01000019.1 GCA_002393895.1 Bacteroidales bacterium UBA4318 | reverse complement strand
TGCGAAGCGGAATCGAACCGCTGTACCAGGTTTTGCAGACCTGTGCCTAACCGCTCGGCCATCGCACCGGAAAGGATTGCAAAGATATAAAAATTATCTTAAACCAAAAAATATGCATTATTTCTTTTCACGTTTTACTGCGTGCATGCATCTATATTATAAGGTAAAACCTTATTTAGAAAACAATTAACAAAAAATAACAGTCATGAAAAACAAGTATTTGTTCCTTATTGCAACCGCAGCAGTCCTTGCCGCCGCTTGCAAAAAAGACGTAAAGCCCCTCTCTCCAAGCGATCAGCAGGATGCCCTTGAGGGCATTGGAATTGAGCTCATCGAATACGCCGATGTAGAGAAGTGGGGCGAATCCTTCAAAGCTGCCGCCTCTTTTGCCGAAGTTGTTTCCAGCAACGAGTATGACCAGTCCGTTCTCGACACCATCGGTGAAGATATCGAATCCAAGGAAGAAAAAGGCACAGAAGACAACGACATGAACTACGGCTGGTACTGCAATTATCAGGAGCCCGGCGAGTTTGTTTATGAAGAGTCTTATACCGTTCAGCTTGCCAACATCAAGGGGAGCTTAACCCTGGATGAGGCAAAGAAGGCCTGGGTAAAGAAAGACTCCCCCAGCCTCAGCATCGATGCAACAGTAGACGGTGTGCAGATGCACGCGGAAGCAGCAGTCAGCACATCTTCCTCCAGAACCCTCCTGAATGAAACCCGGGACGAATACTACAACGAATGGCCTGCCTACACCACCGGCCCAGCCATGTATTTCGAAAAGGTTCATTACCAGGGCGACGGCTATGACTACTACAACTGGGAGCCCATCAACCGCACTAACGGCAATGTAGTCGAGTTCCATTTCTACAATCCTGTAACAGATGCGGATCTGGGATGGCTTTCGGAATCCCAGCTTTACAGCGACTACAATAATTACATGAATATGGTTTCCGTGCCTGCAGGCAAGCACAGCCAGGTGCGCATAAGGAAATCTTACATCCACATGCCAGAGAGCATTACCGCCAAATTCAGCAAGGGCAGCGAAACCATAGGCGACCTTAGCGTCAATATCGACTATCAGCCCGCTGCGGCAGGCACTCTGGACGTCTCCAAAGACCAGGCAAGCGTCAGCATCTCTTTCTCTGCTGCCGGATATACCCTCAAGACCAAAAAGCTCAACTACCTGTCCGACGGTGCCGAAGCATCCTATGTATTCAGCTATGGAAAGAAGGATATTTTCACGATGACCGCCAAGGAAAGTGGCTTAAAGCTCACATCCAAGCAGAAAGAAAGCGGATACGACAACGACAATGGCAATGGCTACAAGAACGGGTCCAACTCCACGAGCACCACTTATGAAGTCTCCACTATGCCAAAGAGCGCCGAAATCAGCTTCGATCTCCTCGGTGACCTCCAGGTAAAGGGCACTGCCGACCTTGAAAAGCTTGTAGAGTGCAGCGAAAAGATGGACGCAGCCCGCGAAAGCGAAGTTGAGTTCAAGAGCTGGCTCGGCCAGGCAGAACAGGCAATCAAACTCCAGGCCTTCTACAACAGCAAGCAGTGCTCCGCTCACCTCGGGCTTGAACCCGAAAAGAAAGAGAATGGCGAATGGACAGCCATCCCCGTCATCCGTTTCGACGATGGAAGCGCCTATGCCATGTTCGAGGCCTTCTTCAACAAGACCGACTTTGCCGCTCTTATCAACGCATTTGAAGACTGGCAGAAGAGTGTCGACAGCTACATTTCCGGCGTTCTGAACAAAGAATAGTGAAGGCCAGACGCCTATACAGTCTGATTTTTCGGTCTGCGTTGCTGCTTCCGGGGCTTCTCCCGATGAAGATTTCGGCGCAGACCGATTCTTCTTTGCTGCGCACCATCGACAGCACTGTGGTGGCAGCACGCAAACGCAGCTCCCCTATTTCTGTGAAAGCGGAAACCAAAGTGGATATCGAAGGGCTTGCCAAACTCCCCGGGATACTCGGCAGTTCCGACCCTCTGCGATTCATCAGGCTGCTTCCCAGCGTGCAGACTGGAAGCGAAATCGACGCCGGCATCCATATCCAGGGCTGCGACCACTCTCACAACCTCATCAGCATCGACGGCACCCCCATCTATGGCGCCAGCCATCTCCTGGGCATCTTTTCCGTATTCAACCCAGCCCACTTCGGAACGATGAACTATGGCACCACGGCAGGTACGCTCGGGCGGCTGGGAGGTTATGTGGATATGCTTCCGGACCGAAGCATTCCCTCTCGCAGCACCAAGGGGGACTTTTCCCTCGGCCTGGTGGCGGCACAGGGCAATCTCAAGCTCCGTACCGGAGATAATTCTGCGCTCAGCCTGTCTGCCCGCAGGAGCTTCCTGAATGAGCTGTATAGGCCTTTCCTGACTGTGGATGAAGATCCCTTCCTCTACGGATTCGGGGATGTAAACCTCGGCTGGGCCTGGGCGCCATCGGCCAAAGACCGCATCTACGCAGACGCATTCTATTCCTCCGACGCCGCAGACTATACTTCGATAGAGAATCACCTCGGCGTAAAAATGGGCTGGAGCAATGCTTCCGCCGCCCTTCACTGGCAGCACCGGAGCGCAGAGACCCTCCTGAAACAAAGCATCTTCATCACTCAATACAGCGCCCGGGCAGACATCTCATACAGCCTTGAAAGCGGATTCGTCCCCTACCACACCCGCAACGCAGGCTACAAGACCGCGGTGCATTGGCAGGATTTCGATTTCGGCGCGGATATCCTGTACTACGACGTGCTTGCCCCGAGCCCCGTCCACGAAAGCGGTTCGATGACCGCAGGGATAGCGAAAGAGACTCAGCAGGCACTGGAAAGCCGCATAAGAGCCGCCTGGAGCAGGTATCTGTCGCTCAGCTGGAAGATACGGGCAGATCTTGCCGGAGGATGGTACCTCTCCCCCGAGAAGGAATCCTTCTGGCAGTTGGATCCTTCGCTTGCAATCAGCTACGATATGTTCCGCGCCGGGAAGCTTGATCTGAGGGCTGGCAGCGCAACCCAGAACATCTTCCTCACAGGAGTCAGCAGCATGGGCTTCCCCATCGAATTCAACTTCCTGGCTGGGAAATACGGCTCTCCACAGCGCTCCCTGTGGGCTTCGCTGGCCTACAACCTCTATTTCCGGCAGGAAGCCTGGGCCTTCTCGGCAGAGCTCTACTGGCGCCGCCTGCGCAATCAGGTGGAGTACACCGGCACCCTGATGGATTACCTCCGGGCAGACTCATCGCTAGCCGATATGCTCACTACGGCGGAAGGCTGGAACTACGGAATCAACCTCATCCTTCATAAGCAGGCAGGCAAACTCACTGGATGGCTAAGCGCTTCGCTTGGAAGGTCCTTGAGGCAAGGGGAAGACGGGAGCATATGGCCATCCAACTTCGAGCGCCTGATCGAAGTGAACGCGGTCGCCACCTGGACAGAGCGCAAATGGGACGCAGGTGGCACCTTCATCGCAGCATCCGGCACCCCCTTCACCGCCCCTCAGTCGTTCTATCTGCTGGATTCCAGGCTGATCTGCCTCTACGGGCCGAGGAACGGTGCACGTCTTGCTCCCTACATCCGGCTGGACCTCAATTTCAACTGGTATTTCCGTAAGGATACCACCCTTACCCACGGCATCAACTTCTCCATCTACAACGCCCTGGCCAGGAACAATGAACTCTCATACCGCTTCTACTACCGCGAAGACGGCAGTTTCGCATACGCTCCATTCAGTTTCGCCCTCAGGCTGATGCCTGGCATCGGCTGGTTCTGCAAGTTCTGACAATGAATAAGACACTTCTCATAACTGCCATCGCACTTCTCTGCTCCTGCAACGGGCCGGGAAGATGGGGCGATATCCCCGGGGATCTGGTGGCGGAAGGATGGATAGAGGCCGGAGAAGCGCCTGTTGTGATGCTCACTTCCACCCTCTCCCCCAGCCCGGAATTCACCCATCTGGACTCCCTCAGCAACCATATAATAAAACGCGCGAAAGTAAGCCTGAGCGACGGGGATACCACCGTAATCCTCTTCAGCAAGCAGGATAAACGCTATCTGCCGCCCTTCGTCTACACCACCGGCTGGATCACTGGCAAGGCAGGAAAGAAATACACCCTGAAAGTGGAATACAACGGCAAGACCCTGAGCGCCAGCAGCACCATTCCCGCTCCGGAACCGGTTTCCGGAGTGCGGGCAGTGAAGGTGGAAGGCTCAGACAGCCTCTATACACTTGTGGTTACGCTTGGCAACAAGGCCGGCGTGGACAAATTCTACCGCATCTTTACCATGGTAGAAGGCGAAGACAGCCGATACATTCCATGCTTCCCCAGCGCAATCGAAGGGGCCGGGCTCAAGGAAAATGCCGAAATCACCATCACCCGTGGCAAAGGCCTGGACCGTCCGGAGCTGGCCACCCAGTTCAAGAAAGGCAGCACGGTGCGGGTGAAAGTCTGCACCTGTGAAGAAGACGCCTGCCGCTTCTGGATGGCCATAGACGACCTTTCCACCTTGGGCAACACACCCTTCTTCCCCATGCACGAAAATCCGGCCTCAAATATCGAAGGAGGATTCGGATATTGGGCCGGATACGGGGCTACGGTGAGAACCCTGAAAGTAGAATAACTCTAGGCTTCGCGGATGCGGCGGATCAGCCATAGCATATAGATCCAAACAACAGCGATAGCGGCCACTGCAGCCACCTGGGAGCCGGAAACGTCCCGGATCCAACCCAGCACGGGCGGCAGTATGGCACCACCGATCAGGCCTACTATCAGCAGGGCGGACACCTCGTTAGCCTTTTCGGGCGCGCGGCGCATGGCAAAGGAAAAGACGATTCCGAAAAGGTTGGCATAGCCCACTCCGAAGATGCAGACCGCCACCAGCACGGGCACCAGGCCCAACCTGCCGAGGGCGGCAAAAAGCACCAGTCCGGCCATCGCAATCCAGCATCCCCAGGAGAAGAATTTCTTGTCGGACACCTTCAGCAGCAGGGCACCCCCGGCGAACGCAGCAATCGTGCGCGCCAGGAAATAAAGGCTGTTGCAGAGGTTCGCCTTCTCCGTGCTCAGGCCGAACTCATCCGTCATCAGGCGGGGAAGGGTCATATTCACCGCCACATCGGCCGCCACCAGCACAACTATACCCACGAAGCAGGCCAGGATGAACTTGTCTTTAAGCAGCACCAGAGTGTCTTTCACACCCACTTTCCTGGCCTCGCGGGGTGCCTCCTCTATGGGAGTGATCCATAGCCAGATGAGGCCGAGCAGCGAAAGCCCGGCGTAGATGGGGAACAGCAATTGCCAGTGCCCCAGCGCCACCGCAGTCCACATTGCAATGAACGGAGCCACGATGCTCCCGAAGGCTTTTGTGGCCTGCCCGAAGGTGATGGTGGAAGTCACGCGGTCGGCGTTTACCACGTCGGTCACGAGCGGATTCATTGCCACCTGCAGTATGGTATTGCCTATGCCTATCAGAGAGAACGCCACCAGCACGCTGGCGAAGCTGTAGCTTACATATGGAAGCAGCAGCGCCACCACGTGGATCGCGAGGCTAAGGAGCACCATCTTCTTGCGCCCCCAGCGCGTCAGGGCCATTCCCACCGGGATGGAAAGCAGCAGGAACCAGAGATAGCACGACAGCGAAATGGTGTTCACCAGGCCGTCGGACATGTTGAAGTCTGCGCGCACATTGCTGGTGACAAGACCTATCATGTCGATGAAGCCCATTGCGAGGAAACCGAACATCACCGGCAGAATGACTGAAATGGTATTCTTTTTCATAGCGACTCTTCTATGGCGTGGATAAGGATGTGTATGACTTTGATGTGGATTTCCTGAATGCGGTCGGAATGGGGCGCGGCTGGCGCGCAGACGGCTGCATCGGCGATTTCCGCCAGCGGATTGCCTGCCGGGCCGGTGAGCGAGACCAGCTTCATACCCTTGGCCTTGGCGGCTTCTGCAGCCTTCAGCACGTTCGCGGAAGTGCCGCTGGTGCTGATGGCAAGGAGCACATCTTCCCTTTGGCCGACACCCTCCACGTAGCGGGAGAAGGCTTCTTCGAAACTGAAGTCATTGGCGGTGCAGGTCATATATGCAGGATCATTGATGGCGATGGCAGGCAGAGGCCCGCGGTTGCCACGGTAGCGCCCGGTAAGCTCTTCGGCAAAATGGGTGGCATCGCAGAGCGACCCTCCGTTGCCACAGCTGATGATCTTGCAGCCGGCCTTGAGTGCAGCGGAGCAGATCTCGGCGGCGCGGGCGATGGAATCCAGGGTCGAAGGCTCGGCCAGAAAGCGTTCCAGCTCGTCCTGAGCCTCAAGCAAATCTTTGAGTATCAGGTTTTTCATAAGGCGGCAGCAATTGAGAGTGCGGCAATATCACCAATGGACTCGCCAAGTTCGGCGGGCTTGACTTTGCAGACTGCGGCGGCTCCGGGAAGGGCATCGCGGTCTATGGCAGCCTGCATGAACGGGCGTATCAGCTCCTCGGCGCGGACGAATATGCTGCCGATGGCGATCACCTCGGGATTGAGCATGTCTATCACTATAGCCAGGGCCTTGCCCAGATAGGTGGCGGATGTGCGGTAGATGCTGATTGCGAGTTCATCCCCTGCCTTGGCAGCCTCCGCGACGGTCCTGGCGGTGATGCCGGCGAGGTCTCCATCCGGGCACCAGGCCACCTTCTGCCCCATCATCAACTTTTCCTTAACGGCAGATGCGGCGAGCTGGGCGATGCCTCCACCGCTGGCGAATCCCTCCACCGATCCGGCCTTTCCATAGCCCACGGGGCCGAATTCGCTCAGGCGGATGTGACCGAGTTCCCCGGCGTTGTCGTTGGTGCCGGAATAGAGTTTGCCGTCCAGCACCAGACCCGCTCCGAGGCCGGTGCCGAAGGTCAGGAATACCATGTTCCGGGTGCCCCGGCCGGCACCGTACTTCCACTCTGCAAGAGCGCAGGCATTGGCGTCATTCTGAAGGCCTGCAGGGATGCCGGTGGCCTCTTCTACCATCTTGACTATGGGGATATTATCCCATCCGGGAAGGTTCGGGGGCGACATCACCACTCCGGTTTTGCTGTCCAGAGGCCCTCCGCATGAGATTCCTATGCCTTTTGTGTTTGAGGCGTCCAAGCCGTGCTTTGCGCAGATGCCCTTCAGCTCTTTGAGGATTGTGGCTAAGGTGCTTTGAACGTCGGTGGTGTCGAAGCGCACCTTGTCGGCGATTTCAATGGCCCCATCTGTATCGATGCCATAGATTACCGCACACTTGGTGCCGCCCACATCTATGCCTAAAAGATTGGTTTTCATCATTATTGGTTTCAGGTTTTCAAATATAGCCATTTTTTGCAATTTTTTTAAAACAGTTTTCAATTGTCAAAACCTGGCAAAACAGCGCTCTACCTTTGCAAGCGTAATCAAATCGGATACGCCATGCAAAACAACATCGAACGCAAACAACAGACCGCCGGCATCATCATCGCCGCTCTTGCCGTAATCCCTACCTTTGTACTTGGGATGCTCCTCCCCTGCTTTTTCGTCCTGGTGCCACTACTGGCCCTCATGCTCTATGGAATGGTGGCAGCCAGCCTGCAGTTACGCGCATAATACGCTAATCTAAATACTCTTCAGCAGGTCTTCCAGGCTACCGACCACCGCATCGAAGAGCTTGTACATAAGTTCAGGCTCCCCCATTTCGGGGATGTAGGCGATGACGCGCCTGCCGGCGCCGCACATCCATCCGGCCTCAGTGTGGGCGCTGCGGCCGCAGGGAAGCACCAGCACGCAGGGCCTGCACCACTTCCGGGTAATACTTGTTTCTCCAACTGGAGGCGACGTAGATTTTTGCCATAAAAGAAAATGCTTACGTATGCAAATATAGTGTTTTCTATCAGTAAAGAATAGTATCTTTGCATCTGCGCACATGAAACACATCGAGGTAGTAGCAGCAATTATCCGGAAGGGGGGCAAGGTCTTTGCCACCCAGCGTGGCTATGGGGCATGGAAGGACTGGTGGGAGTTCCCGGGCGGCAAGATGGAGCCGGGAGAGACTCCGGAGGCCGCACTGGTGCGGGAAATCAGGGAGGAGCTGGACGCTGAGATAAACGTAGAAAAGTTCCTGCACACGGTAGAATGGGACTACCCCGAATTCCACCTCACGATGCATTGCTACATCTGCTCTCTCAAGAGCGAGGCCCTGCACCTGAACGAGCACGAGGCGGCACGCTGGCTGGGCGCGGATGACATCCATTCCGTGCGCTGGCTTCCGGCCGACGAGGGCCTTCTCCCATTGATTCTGAAGGCCTTGGATTAGCCGCACTGCGTGCGCCTTTTCCCCGCATCTCCACCAGCAAATAACTGCCAAAAATGCATTTGAGCGCACCAGCGCGAACGGCGGAGGCCGGTCCGAAGGACTAAGGCCGAGAGCCGCGGGGTACTTTAGAGGCAGCGCCCCTAAAAAGCCATCTCCGCAAAAAGGCCAGCGACGCATGTCACTGGCCTTTTTGTGGAGATAAGGGGATTCGAACCCCTGACCTATAGATTGCGAACCTATCGCTCTACCAACTGAGCTATACCCCCAGATTGCGGCCCGGTACGGGAACCGGGCTGCAAATATAGTTATTTTCTCCCAATTACAAACTCGTAATGATAATTTTGATTGGTGAAGAGGGTGCGGCTGGGTTCGGGTTTCGCTCCCCAGCTGTCATAGCCGCCTACGCCTGTCATGGCACCATCGATGCAGAGTTCAACGAAGTTACGCACAGGGATGTCATTCACATGTCCCCATATGCGGCTGCCGTCTTCGTTACGTGGGTCGAGATCCTCGATAGAAGCGCGCAGGGCATTGAACTCGAAGGGTTCGTCAAAAGCCAGCACGCGTGCATTGCCGATGTACAACCAGTCGCAGCCGGTGTGATGACCGGTTTCCTGAGGACGCACATAGGGATAGAGTTCTTTCTCCGCACTTCCCTCGTATGCACCCAGGAAGGCGGCGGTGTTGCGGTCGATGTAATTCTCTACGGGGCCGCGGCCGAAATATGAGAACTTGTCGGCAGATGCCTTCATGCGCATGCGGAAGCCGATGCGGGGCACTTCGACGGCCTTTTCGGAAGATCCAACGAAATCGTATTTCACGTGAAGGTCGCCGGCATAGCTGAATTCATAAGCCACATTAAGGGCGCAGCCCATAGGCAGGCCATATTCGGCAAGAATCACAGCGCAGTTTTCCACAGCTTCTGCCTTGGCGCTCACAAGGGAAGCATCATTCTTCCACTCCCCTGCACGCACAGGATACTTGTTGCCCCAGTCATTGTCGATGGGAGCACGCCAGAAGTTGGGCTTCATGCCAAACTTCTTGTCTATCAGCTGCTTGCCACGGCTCTTGAGCGCTACCACATTACCCGTCACTGCATCGAACACAAGCTTGGAGCGCTTGCCCTTGAGCACTATCCTGCCATTCTTCTCAACAATCTTCACGTTGCCGGGAACGACCTCGGCACGAGGTGCAAGAGTATGGATCAACACTTCCTGATTGGATGCAAGCACATAGCCATCTTCAAGGGCAGGCTGGGCACCGGCATTCAAAGCCTCGAACTGTATGCTCCAGGTATGGTCCATAGCCATGGAGGGCAGATCGATTTTGAATGTCTCACTCTGCTGGGGAGCGGTGCTGAAGTGCAGATCTCCCTCGCTCACAGTGATGCCGTCGCACCAGAGAGTCCACCTGAACTTATAAGCGTCCAGCGAACGGAAGTAATTGCGGTTCAGCACTTTGAACTCTCCGGGCACTTCCCCTGCGCTGAACCATACGTTCTGATACCAGTGCTTGATCTCGGCACCGGCAGGATGGATATCCAGATCCGGATTCACCACTCCGTTGCAGTTGAAATTGCGGTCGGCGAACCAGGCTTTGGGATCCGACTCGATATTGCCATAATCGCCGCCATAGGTCCAGTATTTACGGCCTTTGGCATCCTTCACGGCCAGGCCCTGGTCCACCCAGTCCCAGATGCATCCACCCTGCATGCGGGGATGGCTGTACATCAGCTCCCACATAAGGTCGAAAGAGCCGTTGGAGTTGCCCATGGCATGGGAATACTCGCAGGCCACATAGGGCTTGTGCACGGGGTCGTCGTCCCTCTCAAAATAGAGATTGGTCATCTTTGGATACATGGGGCAGTGGATGTCCGTGCCTTCCTTTCCCTCTGTGCGCTCATACACTACGGGACGGTTCATCTTTCCCTTTTCCAGCTCCTTGAGCATCTTGTAGGTGCCCATGAAGTTGACGCCCATGCCGGCCTCGTTGCCCAGAGAAAGCAGGGTCACGCAAGGGAAATTGCGTGTGCGCATATACATATTGAGGGTACGGTCCTTGTGCTTCGGGAACCATTCTGCGTGCTTTGCGAGCGACTTCTCTTTATAGCCCATGCCATGGCTCTCGATGTTGGTCTCGTCATAAACGTAGAAGCCCAGGCTGTCGCAGAGCTCGTAGAATGCGCGCGGCTGCGGATAGTGGCAGGTGCGGATAGTATTCACGTTGAGCTGCTTCATCACCAGCAGGCTGCGGCGGATGTATTCGCGATCGGTATAATGGCCGGTGAACTCATTGTGTTCATGGAGGTTAACCCCCTTGAACTTGATGGCTTCGCCGTTGAAAAGAAGCACTGCGTCCTTGGTAATCTCGATGCGGCGGAAGCCTACGTCGAAACGTGCGTACTCCCCTTCCTTCTCCAGAACCAGAGTATAGAGTTCAGGGGTCTCGGCGCTCCATCTGCGCACGGAAGGGATCCTTCCCTTGAAAGGCACGGAGCCCTGGGCAACGGCTGTCCCGTCTTTATCCAGCAGGCAGAATCTGGTACCCTCGGTGGCTTCCAGGCGGAAGTCACCGTCGGTATAGCCATCGAACAGGGTGGACACCACCTCGAAGTCGAAGTCCTGCTTCACCTTCTCGGAAGAGAGGTACACGTCCCTTTCGATGCCGCTGATGCGCCAGAAATCCTGACACTCCAGCCACGAGCCGGTGCTCCAGCGGGTCATCTTCATCACCAGCTCATTCTCCCCCTCTTTCACATAGGGAGTGATGTCGATGCGGGCGAGGTCCTTGGAATCTTCGGCATAGGCTATCTGATTGCCATTCAGCGATGTATACACTCCGGACTTGGCTCCGCAGATATTCAGATACAGCTCGCGGCCGGCCCATTCTGCAGGGATGGTGAAGGTCCTGCGGTAGATGCCCACGGGGATGTCTTCGGGGAGGGTCGGAGGCTGTGGATCGACCGATGCGAACTCATAGGGGATGTTCACATAGATGGGAAGGCCCCATCCCTGAACTTCCCAGTTGCCGGGGACTTTGATCTTCTCCCATTTCTGGGCGGAGAGATCTTCTGGAACGAGTTTTTCAGAATCGAAGTAGAGGAAGTCCCATTCGCCGTTCAGGCACTTGTAGAAGGGACTCTGCTCCAGGTTATTCTTAATTGCGGATTCTGCATCAGGAAAAAACACGACCTCGGTGCGTTTGTCCTGCACGCCCACTGAAAGGGCATTTATGTCGCGATGCAACGGCAGAACGTCAGCTTTGCCGGGCAGTACTGCGGCTGCAAGGCATAAAAGGGTGGTTATCAGTTTCATATATCAGTTTAATGTATTCTTTATTCTACATAGAGCAGCAAGCCCTTAAGGTATTCTCCTTCAGGATGATAGATACTCACAGCATGATCCGCGGGCTGGCAGAGGCGATCCAGGATACGCACACGGCGGCCGGTCTGGGCGGCAGCAGAGAAAACTGCCAGGGCGAAGTCCTCTTTGTTCACTACCTGCGAACAGGAGAAGGTGAACACCAGCCCCCCGGGAGCCACTTTTTCGATGGCACGGGCATTCAGACGCTGGTAGGCCCTCAGGGCATTCTTAAGTGCCCCGCGATGCTTTGCAAATGCGGGAGGATCCACTATCATCAGGTCATATTTCCCCTCCTCGACATTGGAAAGGAACTCTATGGCATCGGCAGTGTAGGAAGTATGCTGCTCCGGCGTAAAGCCATTCAGGGCAATGTTGCGGTCTACCATAAGCATAGCTTTGGCAGAACTGTCCACACTGTCCACATGCACGGCACCACCCCCGAGGGCATATACGGAAAAACCGCCGGTGTAGCAGAATAGATTCAGCACGCTGCGGCCTGCAGCATAGCGCTCCACCAGGGCGCGGTTTTCCCGCTGATCCAGGAAGAACCCCGTCTTCTGGCCCTCAGTCCAGTTAACAAGGAACTTGTGCCCGTTCTCAAGCACCGCATTCTCGCCGGCCTCGAAACCGGGAGACTGCCACAGATAACCGTCCACCAACTCCAATCCAGCCTTGAACGGAGCCGTGCCGCTGCTCTTGTCGTATACAGCCTTCAGGCCGTCTCCGTAAATACTGCGAAGGGCATCACAAATTCTGGACTTGGCCCGGAACATGCCTACGGAATGTGCCTGAAGCACGCATACTCCATCGTAATAGTCTATTATCAGGCCGGGCAGGCCATCTCCCTCGCCATGCACCAGGCGATAGCAGTTTGTATGGGAGGAAGATGTAAGCCCCACTGCTTTCCGTGCCTGGTAGGCCGCAGTGAGGGCATCCTCCCAAAAAGAAGGAGATGCCGGATCCCCGGCAAAAGAAAGGATGCGCACCGCAATTGATCCTATCTGCCAGTGGCCGGAAGCGAGATACTCCCCTTCTGCAGAATAAACCGCTACCAGGTCTCCCTCGGCAGGGTTTCCAAGCGTCTGGGCCACTGCTCCGGAGAAAATCCACGGATGGAAACGGCGCACAGATTCATCGCGCCCCTTTTTCAGGTATATCTTTTTCATTTATTCTCAAGTTTTTCCCTGAGAGCAGCAGGCAACTGCTCGGGAGGGCACATTTCTTCCGGTTTCAGAGGATGCTTTTCGCTCTGCATAAGCTTCAGGTACATTTCCCGGCAAATCCATGCATCGGTGGCAGCATAGAGCTGCTGGTGGGCGTTCAGGGTTTCGGCTTCCCAGTTGGAAAGCTGCTGGCTCTTGGAGATGCGCACACCCAGGATGTTGGCCGCCATCTTCTTCACGCTCTTATCCCGGATTCCCCATTCCCATACCATTTTCTGAAGGTCCAGGAAACCCCTGGGGGTAAAATGCTGATACTTCTGAAGGCCCCGAACATCGTCCAGAGATGCAGCGCCGACCTTGATGATATTGGGATTGGACAGTATGGCACATATCCTCTTTCTCATACCGAGTTTGTGTATTCTGAAGAGGAATGCCTGGTCCGGGCCGGAAAGCTGGAGAAGAGCCACTCCGTTCTGCGGCATACCCGGTGTAAAAACGGGTTTGGTTTCGGTGTCGAACCCAAGGATGGGTTGTTTTCTGAGATAGGCCAGCGCCCTGGAAAACTCCAGACCGGGATGGCTGATGACATGAATCTTCCCCGTAAAGCACGCAGGTTCCAACTTCTCTATTTCTTCGGGGCTAATCGTTAATTTGAACATCAGTTATTCTGAAGGTATGTATCTTTCGTTATACTGAAGGAGCATCATATCTTTCTCGCTGCCTTCCTTTGTGATGAGCATATAATCCAGCTTGCGAGGCTGGGAAATGAAATGGGTGAAAAGGTTCTCCTTGCGGAGGATGGAGTAGGTGGCCTTACAAATGCGGCTCCTGGAGTCTATGATTCTGAATCCGGGAGATATCAGATTACCATAAGTCAATGATTCTGCGTTCATTACAGACGTAATGTGTTGCAGAGACTCTTTGAATACTTCCAGATCCACACCCAGGTCGTCCACCAGGATCACATCCAGCGGCTGCTTTATGCCAAGCTCGGAATAGCGGTCCAGGAACGATAGCAGGGGGTCCTCCCCCTCTGGCACCTTGAATCCCACGCAGAGCACGCTGTCGATACCCTCGCGTATGGCTTTTGAACGGATGTATGGGCCGTAAAGGTCTACGGGAGCATTGCCCGCAAGCACACCCACGGAGAGCATCTTCTTGCCCTTATTGATTTCCACGGCCTCATCCGCAATCAGCTGCATGGGAGTGATTACCGGAAGATGGCAGTTAAGGGCATTGAAAAGCGAGTCCACGTCGTACTGGCCATACCGGGTCATGCAGGCGGATCCAAGTATTATCAGCTTTGCAAGAGGCTTCTTGCCCATTCCGCTGCGGTCGTAGGGGCTGACGTAGCACAAAGTGTCCATAGCCGCAAGCACGTTCCTTGCCGTGAGTTCACGCAGGTCCTGGAAACGGCCATCGTTTACCATCTCGCCGAAATTGGAGAAATTGGCCACGGTGCAGATAGTTTCACCGGCGAAATCCTTCAGCCCATCCGGGTTCGAGGAGCCATCCACATTGTCGTAGGCATCGCATTCGGTGAGAACCTGGGCCACAGCCTGGGTGCGGGAACGGGACCCGAACACGAATATGGCGTTAGCCCTGTCCTTAGGGTCATAACCGGTAATCAGGCGATGCTCAGCGGAACTCGTATCGTTGATGATGGAGGACACATATGGCACCGGGGGTTCGGCAAAGGTTTCCGCCTTCTTGCTCCGCAGGAAAAAATACCATACAGAGGCTGCGGCAAGCAGAAGGAGGACAACGATTATGATAGTGCTTGTTTTCTTTTTCATCCTAATTCCTTTTCAACCCGCTAATTTACGCATTTTTTATCAGATTCCCCTCTTAAGCTTCTCCACATAACGATCCAGCCGTTGCAACTCGCCCGGAATATCTATGCTCTGGGGGCAGTGGGACAGGCATGTGCCGCAGCCTATGCAATGATCGGCCTGCCTGAGAGTGGGTATTGCCTTGTTGTAGGATGTGAGGTATGCATTACGCAGCTTCTTGTAGTTCTTCTGCTCCGGGCTCTGGGCATAGGTGCCGTCGGTGATACAGGTGTTGTAGTGCTTGAAGATGCCCGGGATGTCTATTCCCCATGGGCATGGCATGCAATACTTGCAGTTCGTGCAGTTCACAAGCGGATACTCCTTCATCTGCACGGCCATCTGCTCCATAAACTCCAGTTCCTCCTCGTTCAGCGGCTGGAAATGCCCGAAAGTCTTCACATTCTCCATCAGGGGATCCATGGACGTCATGCCGCTCAGGATGCAGAGCACACGGGGATAGCTTCCGCAGAAACGGAATGCCCAGGATGCTGCAGACCTGTCCGGTTCCCGCATTTTCATCTGACGGGAGATGCCCATGGGCACATTTGCAAGCCGCCCTCCGAGCAGAGGTTCCATAATCACTATGGGGATGCCGCGCTTGTCCAATTCCGCATATAGATAATCCGCATTGCAGTTCCTCTTCCCGTCGGCATGCTTCCAGTCCACATAGTTCATCTCTATCTGGCAGAAATCCCAGGTGTACTCACCACTGTCTTGCATCTGCATGAAAGAGTCGAAATCCTTGCGGGAGCCGTGGAAGGAGAATCCCAGGTTCCGGATGCGCCCGGCAGCCTTCTCGGCAAGCAGGAATTCCATCATCCCGTTCTCTACATACCTGCGCATGAAGGCCTCCCGGCCTCCCATGCCAATAGCGTGAAGAAGATAATAGTCGAAATAATCCGTGTGCATCTCCTCGAAGGAATTCCTGTACATCTTGATGGATGCTTCCTTGGACACATTACGGAAATTCGACAATTTGGTAGCAATGAAGTAACTGCTGCGCGGATGCCTGCTGAGGGCATCTCCGGCAGCCCTTTCAGACAGGCCCTGCAGGTATGCAGGGGACGTGTCGAAATAGTTTATACCATGCTCCAGGGCATAATCCACCATTTCGTTCACAGCTTCCTGGTCTATGATGTCCTTTCCGGATTCATCCTTGATCATGGGCCAGCGCATGCACCCGAAGCCAAGAAGCGAGACCTTGTCGCCGCTCACTGGATTGGTACGGATCTCCATCTGCTCAGGAGTCTCTGCCGTCTGTTTTTTTTTGGATGGGCGGCATCCTGCCAGGGTGCCGATTCCGGCCGCTCCGGATATCTTTATAAAATCTCTTCTGTCCATAGTCTCTAACTCTGCTGATGGTTATGCCGGCCATTCACGGTGATAGCGCTCACAGGACGTGCCGGACAAAGGTTTTCACAGGCGCCGCACCCTATGCAGACCTCTTCGCTGACCACAGGGATACTGATGCCGGTCTCAGATCTTTCTACCATGCTGATGGCCCCTACAGGGCAGTGGCGGGCGCAGTTTCCGCACTTGGTGCCGTTTTCAGCTACACAAAGGCTGCGGTTTACGGTAGCGGTACCGATATGATACGTGGTTTTCTCTTCGGGAGTAATCTTGATGATGGCCCCGCTGGGGCAGACATCAGAGCAGGCAGTGCATTCCGGGCGGCAGTAGCCATTTTCGTACCCCATTTCCGGCTGCATCAGGTGATCCAGCCCGGTAGAAGGACGGAGAACGCCATTCGGGCAGACCTGGACACAGAGCTGACAGGCGGTGCAGCGACGGTAGAAACCCTTAACGCTGGCGGAACCAGGAGGAGTGATGGGAGTTTCGCGCTCCAGGCTCTTTTTCGGCAGGATTTCGGCAAATCCGCCATCCACCTTCTTATCCTGTGCTTTCAGCGCGATAGCTCCCAGGCCGAGGGCCGCTCCGGACAGGAATGCCCTTCTGCCTGACTTCGGCGCTGAGTCTTCGGAAGATGCAGCAGACCCGCTTCCACAGGCGATGCGGAAACGGAGAGCATCGAACTTGCAGCTGTCGATGCAGTCGAAACAATCCACGCAGCGGCTGTAATCTATCTTGTGGTTGGCAATGTCGATGCAGGAGGCCTTGCAATTGTGTTCACACAGCTTGCAGTTCTTGCATTTGTCCGCATCGATTACCGGGCGGAAAAGCGCAAAACGGGAGAAGAAGCTGAGTGTAGTGCCTACAGGGCAGATGGCGTTGCAGTAGTCGCGGCCGGTAAACCAGGAGAGCAAAGCAACTACAATGAAAGTGACCCCGGCAACAATCAGAACGACCCCCATATGAGGATTAAGGACGCTGCTCACCATGCGGCCATATGCGCTGTAGGGCGCCAGAACGGCCACCAGAGGCTGCAGCCCGGCAATCAGCGCGGCCACAAACAGCACCCATATGCCATAGCGCAGCCACTTGTTTTCCTTGCGGAAATGGAAAGGCTTGCGATTCTTCCGGGCCCGTTTTGCCAGCACGCTGATGCGCGAGATGCCATCCTGCATAACTCCCAGAGGGCAGATGACAGAACAATAGATGCGCCCGAAACAGATGGTGAGGACCAACAGGGCGATAATGACGATGGCATTCAGGGCCAGCAGGGATGGAAGAAACTGCAATTTGGGCATCCATCCCAACCATCTCTCCGCTCCGGGCAGAAGACCGGAAAGAAGGAGTGTGATTCCCCCAAAAAACAGGATTTCCAGAGTGATTCGTAACTTTTTCATCAATATGATTATGTAACCCGCAAATATAATAATTATCTTTGATCGGGCTGAACAGTGTTTCCAATCCTTATCCTGGATCTCGAAGATTAAGCGAGCAGATGCTCGATAAGGATCCTGACACCTATTGCAATCAGGATAATGCCCCCCAATAATTCAGGCTTCAGGCGCCTGGTTACAACAGCTCCGAAATGAACCCCGATCAGGCTTCCGGCAATGCTGAACAGGATTGAAACCACCCCTATGAAGAGCAAGGGAACCGAAAGCGAACATATCGTACTATAGCCAGTGCAGGCAAGGGAAATCCCGACCGCAAGAGCATCCAGGCTGGTTGCAACGGCAAGTGCGAGTTGGGTGCGCAGTTTCAGAGGATTGAAGTGATCCTCTTCTTCAGCCGAGAAAGCATCCCTTATCATTTTGATCCCGATGAATGCAAGAAGGCCGAATGCTATCCAATGATCATATGCTTCTACGCTGCTCTCGAAATAATGGATGGATATCCAGCCCAAAAGGGGCATAAGTGCCTGGAACAGGCCGAAAAGGAATGCCATTCTGGAAAAAGCCCCCCACTTCATCTTTTGCACAATAACCCCGCTCACGATAGAAACCGTAAAGCAATCCATGGCCAGGGCGACCGAAATAAGTATTATTTCCCAAAGTGTCATCATCAAGTGTGCAAAATTAAGCAATACTGATTATATTTGTAATCCATGTGAATAAAAAAACACAATGAGAGTTGCTATTTACGGCGCCGGTTCCATGGGAACCATACTTGGCGCATTCATTACTAAAAACGGCCGTCAGGTTGATCTGATCAACAGGAATGAAGCCCACGTGAAAGCCCTTCAGGAGAAAGGAGCAAGAGTCGTGGGCACTTTGGAATTCACCCAGAAGGTTACGGCTTACACTCCTTCTGCAATGAGCGGGAAGTACGATATCATCTTCCTGATGACAAAACAGCAGCACAATTCCGAGGTGGTTGCTTTTTTGAAAGACTTCCTTGCCGAAGATGGTGTCATGGTCACACTGCAGAACGGTATTCCAGAGCTCCAGATAGGCGAAATTGTGGGAGAAGACCGCGTGCTCGGCTGCACTGTTGCATGGGGCGCCACAATGCTGGAGCCTGGCGTATGCGAGCTCACCAGCGCTCCGGACAGCCTGACTTTCTCTCTGGGGAGTCTCTCCCCCAAGCCCAATCATCACCTCGGAGAAGTTAAATCCCTTCTGGAACTGATGGGCAAGGTGGAAGTAGACAACAATTTCATCGGCACCCGCTGGAGCAAGCTCCTAATCAACGCAGCCTTTTCCGGTATGAGCACGGTGCTGGGATGCACCTTCGGCAAAGCTGCCGGCGACAAAGCCTCCCGCAAATACGTGCAGGCACTCATAAAGGAATGTATCGACGTCTGTGCCAAAGCAGGCATCAAGATAGAACCTGTGCAGGGCAAAGATATTGTCAAGCTCCTGGATTACCACGGCCCCGTCAAGAAAGCCATCTCCTTCTTCATCATCCCCATAGCCATACGCAAGCATGCCCGCCTTAAGGCCAGCATGCTGCAGGATATCGAAAAGGGTAAGAAAACAGAAGTGGAAGCCATCAACGGCATCGTGTGCGCTTTCGGTCGCAAGGTCGGCTGCCCTACGCCAGTCAACGACAAAGTGGTGGCAATCATCCACAGAATAGAAGAAGGCAAGCTCACCGCGTCTTTCGATAACTTGAAACTGTTCCATTAGTCTTATGCCAGCAATTTCCAAATCTGCAGCTGCCATTCCGGCATCTCCTATCAGGATGCTCTCCCCCTTTGCCGACAAGGCTGAGGCGGATGGTGTTAAGATCTATCATCTGAACATAGGTGCGCCCGATATCAAATCTCCCGAATCCGCATTGGCTGCATTCAGGGAAATCAGTTTCGACCATCTCCCCTATTCCAACTCCGCCGGCACGCTTGAATTGCGCAAGGCCCTGGTGGAGAAGTATTATCCCAAGCAGGGTATCAAGATCGGAGTAGACGATGTGCTGGTCACAACCGCAGGCAGCGAAGCGCTGAGTTTCGTTTTCCATGCGGCGCTGGATCCCGGCGACGAAGTGTTGGTGATGGAACCCTACTACTGCAACTACAACACTCTCGCAAAAATGAACGGAGTGGTGCTGAATGCAGTTCACACAGACATCGAATCCGGTTTCGCAGCTCCCGATCCCGAAACGATCGAGAGCCACATCACTCCGGCCACCAGGGCTATTCTGGTCTGCAATCCGTCCAACCCGACCGGGGTGGTTTATTCCAAAAAAGACATCCTCGCCATTGCAGATATCTGTCGCAAGCATGACCTTTTCCTGATTTCAGACGAGGCGTACCGCGAGTTCTGTTACAGCGACGAGCCATATTTCTCGGTGATGCAGATTCCCGATTTCGAAGAAAATGCGATACTTGTCGACTCTGCCTCGAAGCGTTACAATCTCTGCGGTGCCAGAGTGGGGTGCCTGGTATCCAGGAACAAGGAACTGATATCCCTGGTTACCAAGTTCGCCCAGGCACGCCTTTGTCCCCCTGTCATTGGGCAGGCGGTATCCCTTGCAGCCATAAACGCACCGGACAACTATTTCAAGGCAGTCCGGGACGAATACATTGCCAGACGCAATTATACGGTAGATGCGCTGAACGCTATCCAGGGTGTATACTCCCCCAAGCCTCAGGGCGCATTCTACACCGTGGCCGAACTCCCTGTGGACGATGCCACCGCATTCTGCAAATGGCTCCTCACCGATTTCCGCCTGAATGGAGAAACCGTGATGCTTACTCCGGCTGAGCCATTCTACAGCACCCCCAGGCAGGGCCGCAACCAGGTCCGGGTGGCATATGTGCTGGAGATTCCGGAACTCGAAAAAGCTATGAAAATACTTGAAACAGCGTTAGTTGAATATAAAAAGGATTAATTATGAAGAAGTTGACCGTACTGGCAGCAATACTGCTCCTCTGCGCATCCGCATTTGCACAGCAGAAACCCAACATCAAATGGCCCGACTATCAGTTCACCACCGATGTCGAGAACCCCATTACTTCCGTCAAGAACCAGCACCGCAGCGGCACCTGCTGGG
>DGUE01000004.1 GCA_002393895.1 Bacteroidales bacterium UBA4318 | reverse complement strand
AAACTGCCGGAGCTGGTGAAGACCCAGGTCGAGGCCGTCAAGGGCATCAACATCGACAAGGTCACCGTGTGGGATGGCGGCAATTCTGCCAACGGCAAAACCGCTACCTCCAACTTCATCTCCGGAATGATGCAGAGCGTACCTCCGCTCAACGACCTCTTCAAGATGGCGGGAATGGAACTCCCTTCCTACCTCAAGAAGGATGCAGAGAAACCCGAAGAGCAGCCTGCTAAGAAGGAGAAGTAGTTATGCCGATAACTATCAATATAGACGTGATGCTTGCCCGCCGGAAGATGAGTTCCGGCGAGCTGGCCTCGCGCATCGGCATCACGCCTTCGAACATGTCTATCCTCAAGACGGGGAAGGCAAAGGCCTTGCGCATTTCTACTCTGGAATCGCTCTGCCGTGAGCTGGATTGCCAGCCGGGGGATATCCTTGAATACACGCCGTGAGTGTATTTCTGTACATACTTTTTTCTTTTCTGCCGTTCATGGTATGCCTGGTCTGGCTTGCCATCTTTGCGGCAGGATTTCTTCGTAATACCCGCCCGCTGAAGTTCATGACCTTCTTTGCGCTGGCGTGCACAGTGCTCTATTTCTGCCATGCCTGGTTTTTTATGGCAGAAGAGTGGGAGTTCGGGGTGATAGACTCTTTGTATCTGTTCTGCCAGCTCTCCGTATATCCGCTTTTCTATTGTTACGTGGCCATCCTGACAAAGGATGAACCCTTCAGTTGCAGAGTGCCGCTGATGTTGTTGCCTGCGCTCATATTGGCAGTCGCTGCTTATATTACCGGCGGGAACGACACCGTGCTGACTATTGGAAAAGTGGTATTTGCTATAGAAGTGATAGTGGTGGCAGTCTTTGGGCTGCGGGACCTTTCGCGCTTCGACCGGCAGATAAAGAATTATTATTCCGACACGGAGGGTAAGACCATGACGAATACGAAGATACTGCTTATCATTTTTGTAAGCACCTCGTTTTTCTCTGCCGTTGCCAACCTGCTGGGAAGGGAGTTGTTCCTACATTCCCCGCTTCTGGGCATCCCGTCCACTGCTTTCTCCGTGCTGCTTTTCTGCATTTTCTATGTAAGCTTCAGGATCAGTTTCTATGCGAGAGATTTCCGCAAAGAGATACAGGCCGAGAAGCAGGACTATATTCAGCCGGAGGAGGTTGATCCGGATTATGCTGCACTCGAAGCCAGGATTGCCAGCGTGATGGACAAACAGCAATTGTTCCTGGTGCCGGGGCTCAAGATTTCGGACGTGGCAACTGCGGTCGGATCTAACCGTACTTACGTGTCGAACGCAATCAACAATGCGGCTGGAGTTCCGTTTGCAGATTATGTGAACAGGAGGAGGGTGGAGTATGCGAAGAAGCGCCTTTCCGAGCAGGCTCCGGAAGATGAGAAAAACATTTCTGAGCTGGCTACGGAGTCGGGGTTCGCCTCGTTCCCTTCGTTCTACAGAGCTTTCGTTAAGTATGTCGGCGAGTCGCCGACATCATGGTTGAAGGGTCTGAAAAGCTGATTTCGTACGATTTGAAATGTTTTTTATCTTAAATGAAATTCCGCCCCTTTCTTTAGAGGGGCGGTTTTCATACTTTTGCGTATCGATGATAATCGAAACAAACTATTTATTAATAGTATTCTAGTTAGCACTGGGCCGGCTTCTCTTACGGGAGGCCGGATTCTTTATTGTGCCAGCCTGAATCCGGGGCTTGCCCATTGGCACTCGGAACCGGGTCCGGCCTCGTCATAGATGAGATAGCCTTCCAGGTCGTCGCGGCTTTCGATGAATGCTTTGGCGGCTTCCACTCCGACGACCATGCAGTATGTTGCGTAGGCATCGGCCGCCATCGCTGTAGGCGCCACAATGGTTGCACTCAGCAGATTGTGCTTCACGGGATAGCCTGTGCGGGGATCTATCGTATGGGAGTACTTGGCTCCGTCCTTGATGTAGAATTTGCGGTAATTGCCCGATGTGACTATGCCCTGCGGCCCGCCTCCGGACTCCCAGATTCCGTCCAGGTCCGCTCCGGGGCTGTTGTTTCCGTCCTTGGGCCTGTCTACGCCCACCCGCCAGGGCTTGCCTGAAGGGTTAAGCCCGTCGCAGAAAATCTCGCCGATATCCACCAGCATATCTTTCACTCCTATACTATATAGGTATGCGGCTACCTTGTCGCAGCTGTATCCCTGGGCGATGGCGTTGAAGTTCAGCACCGGCCGTATGGCGTTCGTCGAGCACCATACGGCCTTTCCGCTTTTGGCCAATGCCGCCCCAATCATAGCGTCCGACGGCAGGGAATCTGTCTTGAATCCGAATCCCCAGATGTCGAAGAGTTCCCCGGCCGCACAGTCCAGCGCCCCGTTGGTCTCTTTCCAAAAAGCTGTCGCGGCCTGCAGGACTTCCTCGAACATCGGGCTGAGTTCCACATCTTCTCCCCGGTTGAACCGGCTCAACTGCGACGCCTTGTTATATCCGGAAAGGGTCGTATCTATCTCATACAGAATAGCTTCGATTTGTTTCTGTATTTCCGCCGGCTTGGTGGTCACCCCCTCCAGGTTGGCCTTCACACCCCATGTGCCCCCCTGCGCATAACCCCCGAACTGCACATAGCGGTTCACTTGGCAGCCCGCCAGCATCAGAACGCCTACTAATACAACAGTTACCAGTAGACCGGATGCAATTGGCTGGAGCGTAAATCTCTGATTCATAGTATCTTATGCTAAACCCCTGCCGTGTATGGCGGGCAGGTATTTGAGGTAAGTGATTGATTTATAGGTGGTTGCCCTCCAGGGGTTGGGGTGGGGTTTTGTCGTAGGCGGGAGATTCGAGGCCGAGGGTGAAGTAGACAGCCTCGACGGCGGTGAGGGCTGCGGTTTCGGTGCGGAGGCGGCTGGGGCCAAGGTGGATGGGGATGAAACCGGCATCCAGGGCCTCCCGTACCTCTTTCTGCGAAAAATCGCCCTCCGGGCCGATCAGCACCGTTATTCTGGGCGCACTCACGGCAGCGTGCGATGGCGTTTCAGCGGACGGGGAATGCAGTTGCCGGGCCCCTTTTTCCGGGGCACGGACCTGCCCTTTCCCCGCCGCGGACGGAAAGGCTGCTGTGAGTGCGTCTATTATCGAGCCGCGGGGGGCGACGTCGTCGGCGCAGTAGGCAATCAGGCGGATGTCATACTGGCAAGGTGCGATGAAATCGCGGACAGAGATGGGTTCAGCGATGACAGGCACGGAGCCTTTCAGACTTTGCTTTGCCGCGGCCACGGCAATTTTCTGCAGCCGGTCCGCCCGTACCACACGGCGCTCGGAATGCTCGCCGATCACCGGAACTATCTCATCTACACCAAGTTCCACCGCCTTCTCCACAAACCATTCGTAGCGGTCGATGTTCTTGGTTGGGCACACTGCCATCCGTAGGTAATAGGGATGCCCGCCCCAGCCCTCCTGAACGGACACCACCCGGGCGACCACTCCCTTAGGGGAATCGTCGCTTATGATGCAATGGTATATTGCTGAAGATGGCTCGGCTTCCGTACTGGCGGCCCCTTGTGGGCCACAGACGGCCTCTTTGCCCGTCGCGGTGGGAGAGGCAATTACGGAAATGCTGTCGCCGGAGCGGTGACGGAGCACCCGCACGCAATGCGCGGACTCCTCGGCATCCAGCCAGGCCTGGCCATCTTCCATCTGGTATGCATAGAACAGTTCCATTACGGCCGGATTATTTCTACTTCTCCCCGGAGGCCGAGCTTGATAATCTGCGAGGCGCGGCCGGTGGAATCGCGCTCCAGCGCAGCAGGAACCACATAATCCACGGCTGAAATTATCTCCTGGGAGATCTCTGCGAAGCAAGAAGGGGTGGGCTCGCCGGAGATGTTGGCGGATGTGGACACCAGCGGCCGGCGGAGTTTGCGCACCAGCTGTACGCAGAACTCGTTCTGGGGGATACGGATTCCCACGGAGCCATCTTCCGCCACGGCATTCGGCGCCAGGTACTGGGCTCCGGGGTAGATGATGGTCATGGGGGCGTCGTTCACCTCCACCAGGTCGATGGCAATGTTCGGGATCTCCTTGATATGCTTGGCAATCATGTCGAGGTCGCAGGCGAGGAGCACCAGCGACTTTGACTCGCTGCGGCGCTTGATTTCGAACACGCGGGCCACCGCCGCTTCGTTGGTGGCATCGCAGCCTATGCCCCATACGGTGTCGGTAGGATACAAAATCACGCCTCCGCGTTTTAAAACCTCAAGCGCTTCGGCAATAACGCTATCATTCATAGTGGACATAGCTGTGTGAATTGTTGTCTTTTTTGGGGCGCTTATACCACCACCAGATGAGCAGCCACCCTATCAGGGCCCCGCCCAGATGCGCAAAATGCGCTACACCGGCCTGGGTGCCGGTGATTCCGGTGAAAAGCTCTATACCAATGAAAACAATGGCCATCCATTTGGCGGACAGTGTGACAGGGGGGAATATCAGTGTCAGCCTGGCCTCCGGGAAAATCATTGCGAAGGCGATGATTATGCCATACACGCAACCGGAAGCCCCCACGGTGGGAACTCCCTGCAGTGCAGGATCCAGAGCCTGCACTCCCAGCTGGGCAGCAGCCGCAGCGAAGCCGGCAGCGAAATAGAGGATGGTGAACCTCTGCCTGCCGATAATCTGCTCTACGGCCTTCCCGAAGATGAACAGGGAGTACATGTTAAAGAATATGTGCCAGAAGCCTCCATGCATGAACATGTAACTGAGGGGCTGCCAGACTTTGAACCATGGTGTGGTGGGGTAGAACAGGGAGAAGTTCTCATACATGTACTGCCCGTTAAACTTTGTGGCGATGTACATCAGCACATTGATGATGATTAGATGTACCGTCATCGGCAGTTGCCGTCTTTCCTCTTGAATGTATGGCATTACTGAAATCTTTTATCTAAATCTTCTGTGCTCATGATTGCGGTAATCTTCTTGCCGGAGGCCGTCAGCTCGGCATTGTCGCAAGTGAAGAGCGAATCTATAAGTTGCTGTGCCTCATGGGCATTCCGCGGCGGTTCGGCGTTCACGCTGCCGAGAGTTGCAAACTTCGATGCAAGGGCCGCACGCACCACTTCCGGCACCCCGGACGTCTCGTCCGAAAGGATAAGAAGTATGTCCTGCACCATCTGCTGCACCTTCCCGGGCTCGCAGGAGTAGCCTTCCGGCACCCCGTTCACCACCACGGTGTCGTTGCCGAAGGGGCTGATGTCGAAGCCGACCGAGGCGAGCATGGCGGCGTTCTCGTCGAACAGGAGCCTGGAGCTTGCCCCGACCTGCACCTGCACGGGGAAGAGCGCGGTCTGGGTGACGGGAATGTTCTTCGAGAGGGCCTTCAGGTTGCGCTCATAGAGTATGCGTTCCCAGGCGCGGCGGATATGCACCAGAAGGACGCCTGAGGCAGAGGGTGCGATGATGTATTTCCCCTTGATTATCAGGGCTTTGGCCTGTGTGGCCTGGTTCTGCTCGAACAACATGCCGTAATTGGCGGGGGCATCATCGAAACCAAGGTTGGGGGTGAAGGGGTTGTAGGTCTCGTCGATTGGCGGCTTCGGAGCGGAATCCACCGGACCTCGGTACTCTTCGAAGCTGCGCCCCATCTGGGGCATCTCCACGCGGCCTTCTGTATCAAAATCCAACCCTTCGCCAAAGGCATTTTTGCCCAATGTTTCTTTAACGCATGCGTAGATGGTCTGGAAAATCACCGCTTCCTCCTCAAACTTCACCTCAGCTTTGGTGGGGTGTATATTCACATCTACGGCCTCAGGATCCACTTCCAGCCAGATGAAGTAGGATGGAATTGTGTCCTGGGGCAGATATTCCTCGTAGGCCTTCATCACCGCCTTGTGCAGGTAGCCGCTGCGGAAGTAGCGGCCGTTCACGAAGAAGAACTGGTTGGCCACCGTCTTTCGGGCGGTGTCCGGACGGGCGAGAAAACCGTCCACCCGCAGCAGGGAGGTTTCGGCGTTAATGTCCACCAGATCCCCGGCAACGCTGGACCCCATCAGGTCCATTACCCTGAATTTCAGGGATTTGGCGGGCCGCAGGCGGAAGATATCCCTCCCGTTGGCATTCAGGGAAAATCCGGCCTCCGGGCATGTGAGAGCCACCCGGGTGAATTCCTCCACTATGTGCTTGAGCTCGATATTGTCGCTCTTGAGGAACTTGCGCCTGGCGGGAGTATTGTAGAACAGGTTGCGGATCAGGAAGTTGCTTCCGGTAGGGGCCGCAACGGAAGATGTTTTGATTGCTGTAGGATCGGAAATTGTAACCTGCGTGGCGGTATCGTCCTGGGCACGCCTGGTCTTGAGTGTAACTTCCGCCACTGCGGCAATGCTTGCCAGGGCCTCTCCGCGGAAGCCATAGCTCGTAATATGCTGAAGGTCTTCTGCTTCCGCTATCTTGGAGGTGGCGTGCCTTTCGAAGCAGAGCACGGCATCGGCCGGGCTCATCCCGGAACCGTTGTCGATTACCTGGATGCTGGTGCGGCCGGCATCCTTAACCACCACGTCGACCTGGGTAGCGCCTGCATCTATTGCATTCTCCATCAGCTCTTTGACTACGGATGCGGGCCGCTGGACCACCTCGCCCGCGGCTATCATGTTGGCAATATTTGCCGGAAGAACCTTAAGCTTTCCCATTACAGCATCTGATAGAATTTGGCGATGAAGTAGAGCACTGCGACTATCAGCAGCAATGTTACAATACCTATGATGGTCTGTACGCCCTTCATGCGGTTGCGTGTGCTCTGGTAGGCCCCGTCGCGGAATGCCCCGTGCAGATAGCTGCCGGGCACATAATCTTCGTCTTTCTTGTCCATGCTTCCGTCCACGGCGCGGAACCTCCGCATACGCTCTTCCTTCTCTTTATCGTAGTACATCGGCTTGTAGTTGAATACCCGATGCTCGTTGTCGCCGAAAAAGTTGAAAAATCCCATAGTTTACAAATTTAGTAATTTTCTTGTCATTCCGACTAATCTTGCTGTCATTCCGAGCGGAGCGAAGGAATCTCCCGATTTTTATTGTATTTTTGCACTATGCAAATACGAATCGGACAAGGATACGACGTGCATGCCATCGCAGATGGCCTGCCTATGTGGCTGGGTGGGGTCTGCATCCCTTCAGAAAAGGGCTTCGTAGCCCATTCCGACGGTGATGTTGCCATCCACGCCCTTTGCGATGCCCTGCTTGGGGCAGCCGCCCTCGGCGACATCGGCCTGCACTTTCCGGACAATTCCGCCACCTGGAAGGGGGCCGACAGCAAGGACCTCCTCCGCCGGGTGATGGATCTTCTCCGCGCAGGCGGCTGGAAGGTCGGAAACGCCGATATCACCATCGCCCTCCAGGCCCCCAAACTCCGTCCTTTCATCGATGAGATGCGTGCCACACTGGCCCCGATTCTGGGGGTTCCGGTGGATGCGGTGAGCGTCAAGGCCACCACCACCGAGCGCCTGGGATTCGTTGGGCGTGGCGAAGGCTGCGAGGTCTGGGCAGTAGTTTTGATAGAAAAAGACTGACGATATGGAAAAAGCGATTATCGTAGTAGACGAGATTTATGGATTCCTGCCCGGAGGCGCGCTTGCCTGCGAGCATTCCCTCGAGGCTGTGGCTGCCACCAAGGCCCTTCTGGAGAAGAAACCCGGCATCCCGGCCCTCTTCATATGTGACCATCATCCCGCCAACCACTGCTCCTTCGCGGAACAGGGCGGCCCATGGCCCCCTCACTGCATTGCGGGCACCCGAGAAGGGGAGATCCACGACGACCTGCTGCCCTTCGTGCAGGAGGAGCTTACATTTTATAAGGGATGCGACCCTGCGGTGGAGCAGTATTCCGGATTCGAGGGCCGAAATGCCGCCGGGCAGAGCCTTGCCGAAGTGCTGCAACTGCTTGGCACGGAGGTGGTTTATGTGGTGGGGATCGCCACGGAATATTGCGTCCGCAACACGGCCGAAGATCTGCTGAAGGCCGGTTTCAAGGTTACAATTCTCGAGGACTGCCTCGGCTGGGTAGATGCTGAAGGGCATAAAAAAACCCTCCCTGAGTTAGCTCGGGAGGGCATCAGAATCAAATAAGTAAAATTACTTCTTGATCTCGTCCTTGATGGCTTCTGCGCCAGCGCTGATGCCAGTCTTTGCAACGTCGACAGCGGCGTCCTTAACTGCATCCTTAACCTCGTCCTGAGCGCTCTTCTCAGTGACAACTTCCTGAGCGGCGGGTTCTGCGGTGGCTTCCTTAGCCTTCTTGTTTCCGCATGCGGTGAAGCTCAGAAGAGCAACAACTGCCAGAACAACATAAATCTTCTTCATAAGGCAATAAACTTTAATAATATAACCGGTTAAAACGTTGTGACACAACGGTCACATCGCAAAAATAGTAATAATTCCCTTAAACTGGTTATAATTTTTAAGATATTTTAATTAGTCTGTGTATTTCTTGCCTGCATTCCAAGCTCCGCCTACGACTTCGCCGATGGCACGGTAGCACATCCCGGCCGCATCGAATACTATGGGCTGCAGTTTGGCAAGATCCACTTTTGCATCCGTGAGGATGCTTTCATCCGCGCTCATGTTCACAACTTCTCCCACGAGGATGCCGTCTTTCCAACTTACTACCTTGCACTCGAGGGTGAGGGGATATTCGTTGATGATGGGCGCGTCCACGTTGGGGCTGGGGGTGACGGTGAATCCTACTTTTGCCACCTTATCCGGCACGTTATTGCCGCTCACTATGCCGAGGTAGTCGGATTCGGCCACTGTACGGATGTCTGCGAACGACACGGTGAAAGCGCCGGTAAGTTCCAGATTATCAGTCGTTTTGTGCTTAGACAACGACACTACGATCTGGTTGTGGTCGTACTGACCGGCCCAGGCCGCCATCATCACGTCCGGGGTGTGATCCTTGTCCCAGGTTGCAATCATTACGCAAGGCTGGGGAGTTGTCATAAGAGCGTGGCTTGCGCCGAAATTCTTGCGCCCGGCCACTTCCTGAAGTGTTTCTTGCTTGTTCATCTCGTTATTGTTCTGATTATTGGTTGTTTTGCAAGCGGCCAGCAGCGTAATCGCCACCATGGCCGAAAGGATAGTTAGTTGTTTCATGAATGCAAAGATACGAAAAAAGGAAAACACCGCCCTGTCGGGTGGTTTTTAACAGCACCCGTCGAAGTTTTCCCGCAAAAGCTCTACGGGTCGGCTCTACATCTTGGAGGTATAAAGATTTATCCCTATATTTTGCAACATAATAAAAAACAAAAACAACATTGAAACCGCCGAAGTTATATAGAACATCGGCATCAACAAGAGCCTTCTTTCCCGCTATATCTACGGAATCAAGAAACCCTCTGTTCAGCGCACGGAACAGATTCTGGGCACTATTCGCCAGCTGGGAAGGGATATGGCGGCCATTTAGTGCCACCCTTGACCGTGAAATCGGAAACGGCTTTAGATAAATCGGAATTTACCAGTTACTCCTCATCCGGCTGCTGGCCGTCGTGGGCCTTCCAGGCGCACGCCGTAATCTTCATATCCGTAAACACGGCCGTAAAAGAGGATTCCTCCGGGGAACAGGCGTAGATGCCGAAGCTGATTCCGTCGGTGGCGGCGTACATATGGCAGACGCGCATCTGGCTGAAGTTGATTCCATCGGTGGAGCACTCGATGCAAAAGTCGTCCTCCCTGCGGGAAAGGCGGTACCACATCGTCTTTACATCGGCCGATATAGCCGTAGTGGCCCAGTCGGAATAACCGTTGTTGGTGGCCACACTTCCAAGGTGCTGGAACTCCTCGTTCTCGAACTCGACGGAACCCTTAAGCCAGTTGTCGCTGTCCAGGTACATCACTATGCCGCACTGGTCGAAGCGCTGATGGCTCTGTGTGAAGTCCGTCTTCACCACGAAGCTGAAGAACTTCTCCCTGGTCTTCATCTGAAGCACCGGGGCATTATCGTTCCTGAAATGGTAGTATGTCCGCTGCCAAAGGTCCGTGTGAGGGGCCGTAGTAATGGAGATGACACCTTCCTTCATTTCACAGGCAGCAGGCTCTCTGGTCCACTGGAGCTGGTCCAGATCGATTTGTCCACCACATGCGAGAGCCTCGGTTACGCTGTCGGTAAATTCAGTGTCAGACGCTTTCTGTGACGGGTTTCCGCAGGCAACTGCACAGAGGCAGAGGCCTAAGCAAAGGAGTTTGGTGATGTTGGTCATATGGTTGATGTAAATTCCGATTTATCGGTGTGAAGATAGCCATCTTCTGCAATATGTGCAAATAAAATGAGTATCTTTGTGCCCCTATTTTGCCGGTGTTTATGAAAACGGTTATGCATACAGACAAGAGGCGTCTGCTCGGGTACATCGCCGGCATTCTTGCCGGTGTCTCTTATGGGACCAATCCGCTTTTCGGAAAGGCTCTGATGGAGAGTGGCGTACCCATCATGGTCATGCTCTTTTTCCGATATGCCTTCGCTGCGGTCTTCCTTGCGGTATTGATGTTATTCAAGAAAGAATCCTTTCTGGCAAAACGGCGCGAACTTGGACTTCTGATCCTGTTGGGCATTTTTTTCGCGGGCAGCAGCATCACCCTCTTCTGCTCATACGAGTTTATTCCGTCAGGACTTGCAACTACACTGATATACCTATACCCGGTAATTGTAGCACTGATAATGGTGTTTCTCCGAATCTATCCCAGTTGGCAGACATGGCTTGCCATCTCGGCAACCTTCGGGGGTATCCTGCTCCTTTCTACCCCTTCCGGGGCAGTTCAGGTTCGCGTTCCGGGAGTATTGCTCGCAATAGGTTCGGCCCTGTGTTATTCTTTCTATCTTGTTATAGTGAACAGGAGCAAACGAATCAGGAACGTTTCGGAACATACGATTACTCTCTACTCGCTGATTACAGGCGCCATCCTGTTTGCTACCATCCGCGCAGTTCAGGGCGGAAGTATACATGAGGGTATCGACACGCTCGCCGACTGCGGGAATCTCATCGGCCTGGCAATCATTCCTACCATGGTCTCTATGCTGACCATTGCTATCTCTTCTCGCTATATAGGACCCACAAAGACGGCCGTTCTGGGCGTGTTTGAACCACTTACGGCAATCTTGATAGGTACACTCATGTTCGGCGAAGTTATGACCTCCAAGATGGCAGCAGGAATTGCCATCTGCGTGGCAGCAGTCGTTTTTATGGTTGTAAAACCCGGGAAAAAACAAAAACCAGTCGAGTGACCGGCTTTTGCTGTGTAGACTACAGTATAAAGCAAATTAGTTGTCTTTCTTCTTGCTGGTTATCTTACGGAACAATCCCATCACCAATACAATAAAGCATCCCGGATACAAGTGATTCAATGACGTAATTCTTCATGGTTGAATCCCGATTTATCTAACTGTCAAAGATAGCGTTTTTTCAAGCTGACTTCTCAAAGGCATCCTTAACTTCCCGCCGGTGGTGAGTACGAAATCACCCGTCAAGGTTTCGCGCCAAAACCTCTACAGGTCGGCCATTTTTGGGCTTACCTGTCAAGGAAATCGGGCAAAACCTCTACAGGTCAGCCTTTTTTGGGCTTACCTGTCAAGGAAACCGGGCATAACCTCTACAGGTCGGCCATTTTTGGGCTTACCTGTCAAGGAAACCGGGCAAAACCTCTATAGGTCAGCCATATTTTGGGAATAGTGGCCGAATGCCGTTACCATTATCCGAAAAGCAGAATATAACCTTGATAATCCCCACCCCATATTAATAAAAAAACCATCACAGTGTATTGAGACGGGTATATATATGGTGTATATGAGTGCTTTCATGCGCTCTGCAGAGCGCCGGCGGAGGGCGTGTCCGAAGGCTTGACCTGAGGACATACTAGCCCGGGAGCCGCGGGGTACTTTAGGGGCAGCGCCCCTAAAAGAGCTACAAGAATGCCTTGGGGCGTTCTTGTAGCGGGAGTGGGGCATGATCCCACGACCTCCGGATTATG
>DGUE01000088.1 GCA_002393895.1 Bacteroidales bacterium UBA4318 | reverse complement strand
ATGCCGCCGTGAATACAATATTCAGTTATTGACAGGCAGGTTGACCCAGGTCTCGTTTGCCCAGCCAACCGTGCGGCCGATACCCCTAACCTCACCGCGGATGCCTTGCTCCTGAAGTTCACGGAACCCCTGTTCACCGGGCTTCAGGTCAAGGAAAGGAAGGAGGTAGCATCCGTGGTCCAACAGCACTGACTGTACTTCCGCCGCAGGGACTTCCGAAGGATGACGGCCGGAACGGGCCGCGATTGCGGCAAGCGCACCCGCAGCCTGCCCGAGTCCGAGCAGTACCGGCTGCAACCGTACCGCTCCGTTCATCTCCCAGTCCACCGACACGGCCTTGTCAGCAACAAGAAGATCCTCCACTGAAACCGGTATCACGACGCCCAGGGGCACGCTGAAGGAAGGTATGGAGCCGAAGCTAAGATGTGACAGTTCCCTCCACCCGGGGTTGGCATAGTGGTGGTGATCGACCGGATAGTCACCTACCGCGACCGCCCGCATGTATAGGTCATAGGAATAAGGATGACGTGCGGCATCGACAGTCATGGTGTCTCGGCCGGCGATACGCCGGGCCTCTCGGAAGTATGGGTAGAAAGGAAGCCCGTCCACGGTCGGGAAAACGTCGTCGGCAACCCCGATCCTGGTATATCCCAGGTCGTGCTGAATGAAATAGACGAATCCGAGAGTACGAGATTTTGCCTGCCTGAACGCCTCTGAACGCTCCTCAGGCGTCAAGGCCAGGTAATCCACATAGTAGTCATTGCCGTATATGGGCCAATTGAGCATAATGTATCCGTCCGGCAAGCGGCCGTACGAGAGCATCTGCTCAGGACTCCACAGTTTCTGTCCCTTCGGGTTGTTCCCGTCAATATCCTCGGCCAGGGGGTTCAAACAACAGTTCCGATAGAATTCGGCGTCATAGCCTTCCGGCATTTCCATCAGGACGTCGTGGTTATATTCCTTAAGGACCGCGACATAGGTCAGGTCCTGGACGGTGCGACCGTCATCCAGCGCTTCCGCACCCACGGATCTGGCCACATCCCCGAGTTCTGTGCCGTCTACCAGGATCCGTGCCTTTACGCGGCTGCCATCCGAGAGACGAAGCATCCAGTTTCCACTTCCCTTTTTGCGGCCGATGCCCGTAACCGTGGTTCCGAATTTCACTTCCACACCGGACTCTGCGGCGATGCCGCTGAATACTTCTGCCCCGACGCGAGGGTTGAAAAGTATGTTTGACACCCAGCCGGAACGGAGAGCATCATAGCCACCGTACCGGGCGGCCAGCGAGTCTGCGAATTCTCCGAATATCCCGCCTCGCAGTCGATAGTTGCCGTCGACGGCGCTGACACCTGCGGAGGTCAGCACACCTCCGAGCCATGTCCCTTCTTCCACCACAAGAGTCCTGGCTCCTCCACGTGCCGCCTCTATAGCGGCGGCGGTCCCTCCGGTACCTCCGCCCGCGACCACGACATCATAAGTCTGCGAGCAGGCGGAAAGAGCCATCAGTGCGCAACATATTACAAGATACCTAGTCATCTATCTCACTTTTCCCACAAATATAGAATTATACTGGAACAAAGCAGGATCTTTTTGTGCTTTCTTCGGTTTCCGCGGCAAAGTCCAGCAAGAAATTCTCCAGGAGATCTCACCAATCTCAGCCGCCAGTGGCTCTGGTACGGAAATAACTAAAATTCAGCCACTTAGACGAATTACTGGTCCGGATTTAGGAACCGTTAGTTCATTTAATTTTCTGAATATCAATTAATTGCATAACATGCGCCATCAACAAGGCATGTCCGTCAGGCAACTGCCATCTGACAGCCCTGGCGGACCTTGAGAGCTACTTCCTGTGTTCGGCAATAATGAGTAATCATGAATGCGAAGAAAGATGGGGAATGTGCTATAATAGATCTCAAGTGGGCGCAACTCCTGATTGCGAGTGTGGTTCCGACATAGGAGTTGTTTGCAAACCAAGAGCGGGGTAATGTGGCTTGTAATTGTGTGTAATGGCGATTCGGTTGCGGAGCCCCCCTGTAAACAGGCAGGGTCCGCAGGTGAATGTGCCATGCAGGGGTCTAGGTGGCCGGTTGGGATGCTTTTGGTTTGTAGATTCTTCGCTGGCGCCCCTCAATGAATAATAAGCCCAAGGGGCCACGATAAAAGCCGACGCAATTCCGCGTCGGCTTTTATCGTGGTCCCAGTAGGGCATGATCCTACGACCCCCTGATTATGAGTCAGATGCTCTAACCAACTGAGCTATGGGACCTGGTTTCCCGACTCAAAGGTCGGGAAAAAATACTTATTATGCAAGAATTGTTAATCTCACACTTTGATCTCGACCTCGACACCTGAAGGAAGCTCAAGCTTCATCAGAGCGTCAACCGTCTTGGCATTGCTGTCGTCGATGTCAAGAAGCCTGCAGTAAGCGTCAAGCTCGAACTGCTCGCGGGACTTCTTGTTGACGAAAGTGGAACGGTTGACTGTGAAGATCTTCTTGTTGGTAGGGAGCGGAATAGGACCGTTCACCTTGGCACCAGTAGCCTTCACGGTGTCCACGATCT
>DGUE01000103.1 GCA_002393895.1 Bacteroidales bacterium UBA4318 | reverse complement strand
AGTATCACCCTGCGGCGGATGGCGTTGGAGGAATCCTGCCAGCGGTCGTCCATTATCTCGCCGAAGTCTACGCTGAACACGGCGGGATAGTCCCCGCAAACGGCTTTTGTGTCGGATCCGCCGGGCTCGTTGTACCAGTAGCGGCCGTACCAGAGATCGTCGTGGTGCCCGAACATCCAGCCTTTGTCCGCAATCTTCCAGAGATTGGCCAGCAGCGCCTTGGTCTCGGGGGTGGCGTTCTTGTCCACTATGCTCAGAGTGCCGCCCAGTGAGGAATCCGCCCGCTGGGTAACGGTCACTTCTTTGTAGTAGTAGCGGTCGGTCTTGTCGATGAAACGTATCTTGCAACTTCTCTGGAAGATGTCGGGGTTGGCTTCCGCCTTGAACTTGGGAAGGAGTTCCGTGCCGCCGGCCTCAACTATCCAGGATGCATCGATGCTGATGCGGTAGGCAAAGTTGGCGAACACCTCTATTTCGAACATGCCGCCGGCAGGGCTGATGGATACTTCTTCGCTGGACAGGCTGATTTCCCGGGTGTCTACAGGTGCAGGGGCAGGATCGGGCTTCGTGCACGAGTGCGCGCACGCGAGCGAGAGCACGGCCAGCAGGCCTATGGTCCTAAGGCGAAGCATGACTTATTCGGCGGGATTATCGGAATCTTTCTGCACCAGCCAGACGGTGAAGCGCAGGTTGTCGGTATACCAACGGGTGTCGGGATAGTTCCAGTCTATGGTGTTGAACGGACCGGGGAAGGCACGGGCGAAGGCGCCGGAAGGGATCATATAGCTGACCCCGGCCACTGTCTGTTCGCCGGCGCCGACTATATACACCGTATAGAGCGGCGTCGTGTATTCCGTGTCTTCGAAAGAGTGCACTACCACCGTATTCTCGTCCGGCTTGTGCCAGCGGCTCTTGCCCTTTGGGAAGATACGGTATTTCTCGTTCATATCCTTAGTGCCGTCGTACATATAATTGGCATACAGCCCGTCCGGGCCGGCCTTATTGTCGAGTGTGCCATAGGTTTCGCCGGTCTCGGCATCTGCCTTTTCCAGGCGGAAACTAAGAATGTTGTCGTCTTCGTCGGTGGGCATATAACCGGTGTCCCAGTGCCACCATTTATCCATTATGGTAGAACGGACCACCTCGCCATCCCAGCCTCCCACTACTATGAAAGAGCACTTGGGGGCATTCTTTTCGTCGAGTATACCGGCGACCTTCGTGAAGCTGTAAGTTCCCTCCAGCGGATCCAGGAACTTGCTGTATTCAAGCGAATAGGTGCGCGTCTCGCCATTATAGGCGGTAACCGTGAATGATGTCTTGCCGGAACTGAGGTCCAGGGTGCTTCCCGGGCCGATGCTCGCTTTGGGGCAGAACTCGCTGTCGGGATATTTGAAATCCACTGCCTCAACCTTCACCTTGCTGAGGTCCAGCCCGGTGGTGATGAGGCTTACCGTGACGGAGCCCACGGTATCGTCGGTCCAGTCGTCCGTGATTACGGCCGCCCCGATCTGAGACTCCAGCCGGATATTCACCGGAGTGCGCTCCCGCAGCCACGGATCGGTCAGCGGCTCGGTATTCCGCGGCTCCTCCGTGCACGACGGCAGGATGGATGCCGAAGCCAAGGCCAGTATTAACAGTCTCTTACTCATACGGTTACAAATATAATAATTCTCAGCCGACCTGTGCGCCGTTGCACACCGCTTCCTGCGGAGTGACGAAGCGCATGGTGCCGTCGTTCTGCTTGGCCATCAGGATCATTCCCTTGCTCTCAATGCCCTTGATAACGCGCGGTTTGAGGTTGGCGAGGATGCAGATCTGCTTGCCCAGCATATCTTCCGGGCTGTAATACTCGGCAATGCCGGAGACTATCACCCGCTTGTCGATGCCGGTGTCGATGGTGAGTTTGAGGAGTTTGTCGGTCTTGGGCACACGTTCGGCCTCGAGCACGGTGGCGGTGCGGATGTCCATCTTTTCGAAATCTTCGAAAGTGCATTCCTCTTTCTGGGGAGTCACCTGCTTCGCCAGCTCGGCCTTCGCCCTGGCCTCGATCTCTGCCTTGATGGCCGCCAGGCGGTCCAGCTGCTTCTGGATCACGTCATCCTCGATCTTCGCGAACAACAGCTCCGCCTCGCCCAGTTGATGACCCTCAGGCAGAATATCGCTTGCGCCCAGCTGCTCCCAGTCGATTGTAGGAGCGTTGGCAGTCGGAAAAGCAATGCCGGGACCGGGCTCCCCTTGCGGGACACGGCCCGGCCCTTTGCTTTTCGCGGCGGGCTGAACATTCAACATCTTGCGAAGGCGTTCGCAGGCGAACGGAGTGAAAGGTTCGAAAGCAATGGCAAGATCGGCGCAAAGCTGCAGACACACGTTCAGGATGGTGCCCGTGCGCGCCAGATCCGTCTTCGCAAGCTTCCACGGCTCGCTATCTGAAATGTACTTGTTGCCAACGCGCGCAATCTGCATCGCATCCTTCAGCGCCTCGCGGAAACGGTAATTCTCTATATTCTTTTCCAGACTCTCGCGAAGAGCCGGAATCTCCGCCAGTGTCTCGCGGTCGACATCGGTCAACTCGCCTGCCGCCGGCACCTTGCCCTCGAAATACTTGTGAGTCAGCACCACAGCACGGTTCACGAAGTTGCCGAAGATGGCCACCAGCTCGGAATTGTTGCGCGTCTGGAACTCCTTCCAGCTGAAATCGTTATCCTTGGTCTCGGGGGCATTAGCCGTCAGCACATAACGCAGCACATCCTCCTTGCCGGGGAAATCCTGCACATACTCGTGCGCCCACACGGCCCAGCCGCGGGAAGTGGATATCTTGTCTCCCTCAAGATTCAAGAACTCGTTGGCAGGCACGTTCTCCGGGAGGATGTAGCCGTCGCCGTAGGCCTTCAGCATCGAAGGGAAGACTATGCAGTGGAATACGATATTGTCCTTGCCTATGAAGTGCACCAGCTTGGTGTCCGGGCTCTTCCACCACTTCTCCCAGTCGTTCGGGAGGAGTTCCATGGTGTTGGAGATATAGCCGATCGGAGCGTCAAACCAGACGTAGAGAACCTTGCCCTCGGCGCCTTCCACCGGCACAGGCACACCCCAGTCGAGGTCGCGGGTGACGGCACGCGGCTGCAGGCCGCCGTCCAGCCAGCTCTTGACCTGGCCGTAGACATTGCTGCGCCACTCCTTATGGCCTTCCAGAATCCATTCCCTAAGCCAGGGTTCATAATCCTGCAGGGGCAGATACCAATGGGTAGTCTTTTTCTTGATAGGGGCAGCGCCGCTGAGCTTGGAGTGGGGATTGATGAGTTCCTCGGGGCTGAGGGTGGAGCCGCACTTCTCGCACTGGTCGCCGTAGGCATTCTCGTTGCCGCACTTGGGGCAGGTGCCCACTATGTAGCGGTCTGCGAGGAAGGTCTTGGCCTCGGGGTCGTAGTACTGCTCGCTCTCCTGAGTGACGAACTTGCCCTCGTCGTAGAGCTTGCGGAAGAAATCGGATGCATTCTTCTCGTGTATCTTCGAACTTGTGCGGCCGTAGATATCGAAATTGATGCCCAGCGCCTTGAAACTGTCGGCGATTATCTTGTGGTATTTGTCCACTATGTCCTGAGGGCTGCATCCCTGCTGGCGGGCCTTGATGGTGATGGGCACGCCGTGCTCGTCGCTTCCGCACACATACAGCACATCCTCCCCGCGCAGGCGGAGATACCTAACGTAAATATCGGCGGGCACATACACGCCGGCCAGATGCCCGATATGCACAGGACCATTGGCGTATGGCAACGCACAGGTCACAAGGGTTCTCTTGAACTTCTTTTCCATATATAACTAATCTTCTTTTTTCAGAGTTTCTTTCAGTTTTCTTTGGCGGCGCTGAAGGGTGGTCATTTCCTTCATCAGTGCCAATTCTTCTTCGCCGGAGGCATCTTTGAGGGCCCTGCGGATATCTTCCAGCCGGGCCGCAGCGCGCCTTTCGGCAAGGGTGAGCATAGCCCTGGGCACATAGCTTACGAGCCAGGACTGCTCGTTGGTAAGGGAACTCTCCAGGCGTTTTACCGACAACTGGTATTTGCGGGTGGAGAAGTCTCCAACTATCTCCGCGAGGGTGCGGTCGGGGGAATCCAGCAGGGTGCGGATGATTTCGGCCTGGTCGCGGCCCTCGTAGTAAAGATCCAGATAAGCATCGTAGACCCGCCTGTATCCGGCATTTGAGAGAGGTTTCCCGGTGGATTCGATGGTTGCCGAGATGAAGTCGGCGACGGTATCCGTGGCTTCGGGGTCGTAGTACGGGGAGTCGGTCTCGAAGTGGAGTTGTTCGGAGCCGTGTTGCAGGAGGAAGGTCAATATATCTTCCTCAACAGCAGCAAGTGTTTTGTTTTCCGGGATGTATTTGTCAGCTGGCGAGGCCGGAAGGTCAGCCGGGGCGGATGCCCCCTCTGGAGCATTTTCCCGGAACGGGTCGCTTGGCGACGCGGAAGAGGGGGCCCTTCCGCCCTCGGCGAGTCTCGCTTCACGCTCGCGCTCGCGGCGCTCATCTTCCAGCAACTTGTCCCGCGTGACTTTCACGCGGCGGAAGATGATATCCGCAGCCACGTCGAACTTCTCTGCGGCCGCATTTACGTACACCGAACGCTTCACCGCATCCGGAATACGCGCGATGGTATCCGCTATGTCGTTTACGAAATTGGCCTTCTTGAGAGGATTGCCCGCCGCCTCGCCGAGGAGAATATCCGTCTTGAAATCCAGGAAATCCTTGGCATTGTCGGCGATGTATTTCTGGACCTCCTCCAGGGAACGTCCCTTGCTGAAGGAATCCGGGTCCTCACCTTCCGGAAGAAGCACAACGCGCACATTAAGGCCCTCATATAGAATAAGGTCTATATCCTTGAGCGAAGCATGTATGCCCGCGTTGTCACCGTCGTTCATCAGGAGGATGTTGTCGGTAAACTTGCGGATGAGCCGCACCTGCTGAACCGTGAGAGCCGTTCCGCAGGGGGCCACCACATTGTGGATACCCAGCTGCTGCAGCATCACATAGTCGATATTACCCTCGACGATAATACACTCATCCTGACGGGCTATCTCGCTCTTGGCGAAATAGATGCCGAAGAGGATGTTGCTCTTGCGGTAGATTTCCGTATCGGGGGAATTCACATACTTGGCGGGGTTGTCTGCCTTGAGGGTGCGGCCGCTGAAGGCTATGGTGCGCCCGCTCACGCTCTGGATGGGGAACATCACCCTCTCGCGAAACTTGTCCGCCAGAGTGCCGTCTTCGCGCTTCACCACCAGCCCGGCGTCGATCAGGTACTCATCCTTATAACCGGCCTTGCGGGCAGCCTGCAGCAGGTCATCCTTCCCCGAAGGGGCCCATCCGAGGCCGAACTTTGCTATGGTCTCGTCTTCCAGGCGGCGGGAATGGTAGTAGGCCAGGCCCACATCCTTCCCTTCTCCGGCCTTCAGCTGCTCCGCGAAGAACTTCTGCGCAAACTCGCTCACAAGCAGCAGGCTTTCGCTGCGCTGGCGGCTGGCAAGTTCCTCCGGAGACTCTTCTTCTTCCACTACCTCTATATTATAACGCTTCGCGATGTAGCGCAGCGCCTCCACATACGAACTGTGCTCGTGCTCCATCAGGAAACCCACTGCCGAGCCGGACTTGCCGCAGCCGAAGCACTTGTAGATACCCTTCGAAGGAGATACGTAGAACGACGGAGTCTTCTCCTGATGGAATGGACAGCAGGCCACGTAGTTGGCCCCGCGGCGCTTCAGCGTCACGAAGTCTCCAACTATGTCCTCTATCCGTACGGTATTCAGGATGAGGTCGACTGTATCTTTAGGTATCATTGCTTTCTATGATGCTATGTCGCAGAGGAACTTGATGCGGATGAGGCGGATTTCGAGCTCTTCGAAATCGCCACCAAGGGCGGTGATGGCATCTTCGACCGAGTCGGATTCAGCTTCGGTGCTGAAGTACTCGTAGATTTCCTCGACGTCTTCTTCGTCGTAGTTTTCTTCGATGTAGTAGTCCAGATTCAGCTTGGTGCCGGTGGAAACTATACCTTCTATTTCCGTCACAAGATCATCGATGTCCATGCTCTTTGCAGAAGCGATGTCTTCAAGATCCATCCGGCGGTCTATGCTCTGGATGATGAAAATCTTGTTCGCGCTCTTGTTGGGGGCGGATTTAACGATGAAGTCGTCCGGACGGGTGATGTCGTTCTCCTCCACATACTGCGCAATCATCTTCACGAACTCGGAACCGAACTTGCGGGCCTTGCCCTCGCCCACGCCCTGGCAGTTGCGGAGTTCATCTATAGTAATAGGATACAGGATGGCCATATCCTGCAGGGCGGGATCCCCGAAGATGATCCAGGGCTGGAGTTTGAGCCTGCGGGCAACATCTTTGCGGAGGTCCTTGAGCATCTTGAGGAGCGTTTCATCGCAGCCTCCCCCGCCCCGGACAGCATTGGCCGCCGCCAGCGACTCGTCGTCGTCGAAATCGTCTGTGCCGTCATCCGAGAATACCCCGTCCTGCACAAGCTCCAGTTTCCAGGGATTGATCAGGAACTCAAGCCCTGCTCCGGTCACTGAAATCAGGCCGTAGGATTCAATCTCCTTCTCGAGCAGATGGTGCACCACCCCCTGGTGGATTACGGTTATCCAGTAGCGCTCGTCGTGGGCGCTGCCCTTGCCGAAGAATTCCAGTTCGTCGTGGCGGTAACTCTTTATGAGGGCGTTTTCCTTTCCGGCAAGGATGCAGGCCAGATGCTCCACCTTGAAATGCTCGGGAAGGCTGGTGATGAGGTCTATGACCAGCTGCATATCCTTGCGGCCGTCAAACACCGGCTTGGGATGCAGACAGTTGTCGCAACAGCCGCAGTTCTCCTGCCCGTATTCTTCTCCGAAGTAGTTGAGCAGTAGCTTGCGGCGGCACTGGCCGGATTCGGCATATGCCACCACCTCGTTCAGCAGCTGGCGGCTGATTTCCTGCTCCGCCACCGGCTTGCCCTGCATGAACTTCTCGAGCTTGCGTATGTCTTTATAGGAGTAGTAGGTGATGCAGAGGCCCTCTTCGCCGTCACGGCCTGCACGGCCCGTCTCCTGATAGTAACTTTCTATGCTCTTGGGGATGTCGTAGTGGATGACGAAGCGCACGTCCGGCTTGTCGATGCCCATCCCGAAGGCGATGGTGGCCACTATCACATCTATTTCCTCCATCAGGAACTTGTCCTGGTTCTCGGCCCGCACCTTGGCATCGAGCCCCGCGTGGTAGGGCAGGGCCCGTATACCGTTGATGCTGAGGAAGGCCGCCATCTCTTCTACCTTCTTGCGGCTGAGGCAGTAGATGATGCCGGACTTGCCGGGGTTCTGGCGTATGAAGCGCACTATGTCCTTCTCGGGCTCGACCTTGTTACGGATTTCGTAGTAGAGGTTGGGGCGGTTGAAGGATGATTTGAAGATTACCGCATCCTGGATTCCCAGATTCTTGAGGATGTCGCTCTGCACCTTGGGCGTTGCAGTCGCGGTGAGGGCGATGATGGGCGCGCGGCCAATCTCGTTCACGAGGCTGCGGATACGCCGGTATTCCGGCCGGAAGTCGTGCCCCCACTCCGAAATACAATGCGCTTCGTCCACCGCATAGAAGGATATGTGGATTTCCTTCAGCAGGGCGACGTTCTCTTCTTTGGTGAGGGATTCCGGAGCGACGTAAAGAATCTTGGTGCGCCCGGCAAGCAGATCCGCCTTCACATCGTCTATTTCCTGCCTTGAGAGCGAAGAGTTCAGGAAGTGGGCGATGCTCTCGTTGCTGCTGACGAATCCGCGGAGCACGTCCACCTGGTTCTTCATCAGCGCGATCAGAGGCGAGATCACGATTGCCGTGCCGTCCGCCACGAGGGCGGGCAGCTGGTAGCAGAGAGACTTTCCTCCGCCGGTAGGCATCAGCACAAAGGCGTCGCCTCCGTTAAGAAGGTGATTGATCACGCTCTCCTGATCGCCCTTGAAGTTGTCGTATCCGAAGAATTCCTTCAGCGTGCTGTGTATTTCGGCGGAGTAGTCTTTCATACTTGTTAATCTAATGAGTGAATTGCCAGGCCGGAGCGGAGCTTGGGCTCGAACCAGGTGGTCTTGGGCGGCATTATGTTGCCTGTGTCCGCGATGCGGATGAGCTGGTCCATCGAAACGGGATAGAGAGCAAAGGCAACGGCCATCTCGCCGCTGTCCACGCGGCGGCTGAGTTCCCCGAGACCGCGGATTCCGCCGACGAAGTCGATTCGCTTGTCGGTGCGGAGGTCCTTGATGCCCAGGATCTTGTCCAGCACGAGCTTGGAGAGGATGGTCACATCCAGCACCCCGATGGGGTCGGTGTCGTCGTAACGGCCGGGCTTGGCGGTAAGACTGTACCATTTGCCGTCCAGATACATGCTGAAATTGTGCAGGCCGGTGGGAGCTGGAGATTCCCTCGCTGCGCTCGGAATGACAGTGAAGTCTTCTTCGAGGGCAGAAAGGAACTGCTCCTTGCTCAGGCCGTTCAGGTCTTTGACCACGCGATTGTAATCGATGATTGCGAGCTGGCTCTGGGGGAAGCACACGGCCATGAAGTAGTTGTATTCCTCGTTGCCGGTGTGATTGGGGTTCTGGGCCTTCTTCTCGGCGCCCACGCGGGCGGCAGCCGCCGTGCGGTGATGGCCGTCGGCAACGTAGAACGCATCCACTTCAGTTTCGAAGATCTTGGTGATGCGGGCATTGACCGCGTCATCGTCGATTACCCAGAAAGTGTGGGTAAAACCGTTCTCATCCACGAACTTGTATTCCGGCTCCCCGGCAGCGGTCCTGACGATGATATCTCCAAGCTCCTTGTTGTCCTTGAAGGCGAAGAAGACGGGCTCGATGTTGGCATTCTGGATGCGGACGTGGATCATGCGGTCGTCTTCTTTGTCTTTACGGGTGAGCTCATGCTTCTTGATTATGCCGTTGGCATAGTCGTCGGTATGTGCGCAGAGCACAAGACCGTACTGGGTGCGGGTGCCCATGGTCTGGGCATAGACATAGTATTTCTCCTTGTCTTCGCGCACCAGCCAGCCGCGCTCTTTCCAGAGCTTGAAGTTGGCGACAGCCTTGTCGTAGGTGCGCTGCTCGTGCTCGCCTGCGATGGGATCGAAATCAATTTCGGGCTTGGTGATGTGCAGAAGGCTCTTCTCCCCTGCCATCGCCTTTGCTTCCTGGGAGTTCAGCACGTCGTAGGGAGGTGCAGCGACCTCGGTGACGAGGTTCTTGGGCGGCCTGATTGCCGCAAAGGGTTTTACTCGTACCATATCCTACTTGTTTACCTGGAATCGGGTGTTGCCCGTTGCAAAATAATCCACTATCTGATTCGCGGCGGCAAGTCCTGCGTTCACGTTGGCTTCGGCGGTCTGCGCGCCCATCTTTTTGGGAGTCGCGAACACGCGGAGGCCGAACTTCTCCTGCAGGGTTGCATAGTTGTCCGGCATCACATCGGTAACATACTTGAGGTCCGGACGGTCTTCAAGGGCCTTCTCGAGGCCAGCCTCGTCGATGACCTCCTTGCGGGCGGTGTTCACCAGGGTTGCTCCCTTGGGCATTTTGGTGATGAGATCGTAGTTGATGCTGCCGATCGTGGCGGGCAGGGCCGGAATGTGGAGGGAGAGATAATCGCTGCCGGTGTAGAGTTCGTCCAGGGTGTGGACGGGCTTGGCTCCGCCTGCGGCGATCTGCTCATCGGTGAGGAAGGGGTCGAGTGCCTTGACCTTCATGCCGAGGGCCTTGGCCTTGGCGCCCACCAGACGGCCCACGTTGCCGAATGCCTGGATGCCCAGGGTCTTACCCTGAACTTCGGAGCCGGTTGCGGGAGTGAACTGAGTGCGGGCCATGAAAATCATCATTGCGATGGCAAGCTCGGCCACTGCGTTGGAGTTCTGGCCGGGGGTGTTCATCACCACCACACCGTGTGCGGTGGCAGAGGCGAGATCGACATTATCGAATCCTGCGCCTGCGCGGACGACTATCTTAAGCTGGGGAGCGGCGTCGAGAACCTCGGCGGTAACTTTATCCGAACGGATGATGAGGGCGTTGACATCGGCGACTGCCTTCACCAGGTCGGCCTGCTCGGGATACTTTTCGAGCAGGGCCACTTCGTGCCCGCCCTTTACGAGGATATCTTTGATCCCTGCCACTGCTGCAGCGGCAAAGGGTTTCTGGGTTGCAATCAGGACTTTCATTTCTTGAGAGCTTCAAATTCCTTCATAGTTGCAACCAGCGCCTCCACATCTTCCTGAGTGCAGGCGTTATAGAGGGATGCGCGGAAGCCGCCCACTGAACGGTGGCCCTTGATGCCTATCATTCCCTTGCTCTTTGCAAAGGCGAAGAACTCGTCCTGCAGGTCTTCGTAGCCGGGAGCCATCACGAAGCAGACGTTCATAATGGAACGGTCTTCCTTCTCGGCGGTGCCGGTGAAGAGGGAGTTACGGTCGATTTCGGCATAGAGGGTGG
>DGUE01000036.1 GCA_002393895.1 Bacteroidales bacterium UBA4318 | reverse complement strand
ACGGGTGTAAAGCCTGCGATTCCTGTAGACAAAGCCCTTGAAGCCAGGGTCGAGAAGACCCTGAAAGGAATGGACCTGGACACCAAGATTGGCCAGATGGTCCAACTGAACATCGACCTTGTAACCAACTCGGAAGGGCTGGACGAAGCCAAGATGGAGAGTGTGTTCGGACGTTGGAAGATAGGATCCATCCTTAATGTATATAAAAAAGAGGCCCAGAGCCGTGCCTTTACAGAAGAGCTTATTTCCGGACTGCAGGAGGCTTCGATGAAATACATAGGCATTCCGATGATTTACGGGCTGGATATGATACATGGAGCGACCTACATCGCAGAAGCAACTATGTTTCCACAGGAAATTAACATCGCCGCGACCTTTGATATCCGCCATGCTGCAAATATGGGAATGGTATTGGCATATGAAACCCGCGCTGCGATGTGCCCCTGGACTTTCTCTCCAGTGATGGACCTGGGGCGCGACCCACGCTGGTCCCGTGCATGGGAAAGTTTCGGCGAGGACTGCCTGGTGCAGTCTGAAATGGCTGTTGCCGAGACCAAGGCGATCCAGGAAGAGGGAGTGGCGGCTTGCCTCAAGCATTATATGGCTTACGGAGCTCCCTTCAGTGGCAAAGACCGTACTCCGGCCATCCTTGCCGAGCATGACATGCGTGAGAAGTATTTCCGCCCATTCAAAGAGTGCATCGAAGCAGGGGCGCTCAGCGTGATGGTGAACTCTGCCAGCGTGAACGGGATGCCGGTCCATGCCAGCAAAATGCTGCTCACCGACTGGCTCAAGGAAGGTCTGAATTGGGATGGCATGATGGTGACTGACTGGGCGGACGTCAACAACCTCTTTACCCGCGAGCACATTGCTGCAGACCGCAAGGATGCTCTTGCACAGGCAATCAATGCCGGAATTGACATGGTGATGGATCCTTACGACACTCTATGCTGCGCTGATCTCAAGGCTGCGGTGCAGGAGAAACTGATACCCATGAGCAGGATAGATGATGCCGTGCGCCGTGTACTGCGGCTCAAGTACCGTCTGGGCTTGTTTGACAATCCCACCTGGGATACTGGGAAATCCTACAATTTTGCATGTGCAGAATACGAGGCACAGGCATACGAGGCTGCACTCGAAAGCGAAGTTCTGCTCAAAAACGACGGAATCCTTCCGCTCAGGAAGGGGGCTCGCATACTTGTGACGGGCCCGTGCGGCAATTCCATGCGCACTCTGAGCGGTGGCTGGACCTACACTTGGCAGGGGACGGACGATCCTGTGTATGTGGGTCGCTTCAATACCATATATGAGGCTCTCGCAAATAAATTCGGCAAAGACAAGGTGCGTTATGTTGCAGGAATGGAATTCAGCCAGGAGCGTTACAAATGGCAGGAAGAGATTAATGTGAATATTCCTGCTGCGGTTTCTGCTGCCCGTAATGTGGATGCTGTAGTTGCTTGTCTTGGGGAAAACAGCTACTGCGAGACCCCAGGCAATATCGACGATCTCAATCTGTCGGTCAATCAGAAAGACCTGCTCAAGGCGCTTGCCGCCACTGGAAAGCCTATTGTTCTCGTTCTTAATGAAGGCCGCCCGCGCGTGATCGGCGATGTGGAGCCTTTGGCAAATGCAGTTGTGGACGTTATGCTCCCGAGCAATTATGGCGGCGACGCCCTTGCCGAACTGCTTGCAGGTGATACGAACTTCAGCGGAAAACTTCCGTTCACTTATCCTAAGCATGTCAACGCTCTGTACACCTACGACTATAAGGTATCCGAGAATGTAGAAACAATGGAAGGGGAGTACAACTACGATGCTGTGATGGATGTTCAGTGGCCCTTTGGCTTCGGCCTAAGCTACACGACCTTTGAGTATTCTGGTTTCAAATGCAGTAAGCTGGAGTTCAAATCTGGCGATATGCTTGATTTTGAGGTGACCGTTACCAATACCGGATCGATGGCTGGCAAGGAAGCAGTGCTTCTATACAGCAGCGATATTGTGGCAAGCATGGTCCCCGATGTGCGGAGACTGCGTGCCTTCACCAAGGTTGATCTCCTCCCGGGAGAAAGCAAGACGGTAAGTTTCAGCATTCCTGCAGACGAGCTTGCATTCGTAGGACAGGATGGAAAATGGCATTTGGAGAAGGGTGCTTTCCGTTTTTCCGTGGGCAACTGCTCCCTGAAAGCAGAGTGTGTTGAATCTTTTTTAAAATAAATCTTGCATATAAAAAAACAAATTCTTTTATTTGCAAAAGAATGATGAACAAAGCAAATAACTGGTGGTGGCGCTTACAACTCAAAAAGTCGTAAGTTCCATTGCCGTGTATATAGGAGTCAAGCAGCATATCGGACTTACGATATGCTGCTTTTTTGTGTAGATTATAAATCATTAATTATAATAAGTTATGAAACAGAAAAAGTTCTTGCTTCCGGAATCTGAGATTCCCACCCATTTTTTCAACATCCAGGCCATCATGCCCAACAAGCCGCTGCCTTTCCTCCACCCGGGTACACATCAACCCCTCAAAGCTGAGGACCTGTATCCGATCTTCTGCAAGGCATGCGCCGATCAGGAACTGAATCAGACCGATGAGTGGATTCCTATCCCGGAAGAGGTGCGTGAACAGTATGCCGCATACCGTTGCACTCCGCTGGTGCGCGCCTACGAGCTGGAAAAGGCTCTTGGCACACCTGCCCATATCTATTTCAAGAACGAAAGCGTGAGCCCTGCCGGAAGCCATAAGCTGAATTCTGCTATTGCCCAGGCGTATTATGCCAAGGAGCAGGGCATTACCAATCTTACTACGGAGACCGGTGCTGGCCAGTGGGGCGGTGCTCTCAGCTATGCCACTAAGAAATTCGGCATAGACTGCGCTGTTTATATGGTAAAGGTCAGTTATGAGCAAAAGCCCTACAGGCGCTCTATCATGCAGACCTTCGGCGCAGCCATCACCCCTTCACCTTCGATGAGCACACGTGCGGGAAAGGATATCATTACCAGGAACCCTAACGACCAGGGCTCTTTGGGCTGCGCCATATCCGAAGCCATAGAATTGGCTTTGTCTACTCCTAACTGCAAATATGCTCTGGGATCGGTGCTCAACCATGTCTGCCTCCATCAGAGCATCATAGGCCTGGAGGCCGAGAAGCAGATGGCTCTGGCAGGGGAGTATCCGGACATAGTGATTGCCTGCTTCGGCGGCGGTTCCAACTTCTCGGGTATTGCATATCCCTTCATGCGTCACAATATCCAGGAAGGGAAGAAAACGCGCTTCATAGCAGCAGAACCCTGCTCTTGCCCTAAACTCACCAAAGGCAAGTTCGAATATGACTTCGGGGATGAAGCCGGAATGACTCCGCTGCTCCCGATGTTCACTCTCGGCCATACTTTCAAGCCGGCATCCATTCATGCGGGTGGCCTTCGTTACCATGGTGCCGGGGTTATTCTTTCCCAGCTTATGAAAGATGGCTATATGGAGGCTGTCGATATTGAGCAGAAAGATTCTTTCGCAGCCGGAGTCCTGTTTGCCCGGACGGAAGGTATCATCCCTGCTCCCGAATCCTGCCACGCTATTGCTGCAACGATTAACGAAGCCCTCAAGTGCAAAGAAACCGGTGAGGCAAAAACAATATTGTTCAACCTTTCCGGCCATGGCTTTGTGGATATGGCAGCATACGACAGCTACTTCTCCGGAGAGATGCAGAATTATCATGTATCCGATAAAGAACTTGCCGAGTTCATCAAGAGCGCAGATGCTCTGAACGTTTAGTGTACTCCTTTATAATAAATTGGACCCCGCGGCAATCACTTGTGGCGGGGTCCGTTTCCGATATAATCACTTTAAGTTTAGGTCCGTAGCGTAAAATCTTACAATGCAAAATTGGGAACTTGTTTCCATTCTTGAAACAAAAGTTGATGTGTGACGGAAAATAGTGACGAAAACATGGAAATAGTGATTAAAATTAAAATATTGTGACGAGTTCAATATAATTTGTATCTTTGTCACACAAAATATAGTGACGAAAGATGCATACACTGCCAAAAATATTCTTCCGCTGGGCCCCTACAATCCTCTATTCGACCATTTGCCCGGTGTTCTATTTTGTGTTTGTCCTGATGTATGAGCCTCTCGGGCTTCCCGAATATTTTGACATGGGCAAGGGGCTTTTTTCCCAGAACCTCGCAATTACTCTATGCATATCCCTTTTTATTATAACCGGGACGCGCCTTCTTTTCCGGCTCATGAGGAATGTGCCACACTTCACATGGTCGCACTATGTTTGCTGGAGTCTCGGCGAGGTTCTGCTGGTCGGAGTGTTCGAAGCACTTTATCTCCATCTTGTGTCCGGCGAACTAACCTTCTTTTCTGTGCTGATGAAATCCGTTGGGTTCTGCTACATGATTTTCCTCATCCCGTATCTGATCCTGACGCTGTCATTCACAATAGGATCCCATAAGGAAAGGGAAAAGGAAATTGCTGCCAAAGACAATACGGATGATTCCCTGATAAGATTCCTGGACTTGTATCAGCGTCCCAAACTGATAATCGCCTCCTCAGCTGTGCTGTATATTGAAGCCAAGGAGAATTATGTGATAATCCATTATTCGGAGGGTGAGAGAATCAAGCATTTCGAGCTCCGGGCTACCATGGCTTCGCTGGAAGCAATTGCATCCAAATACGGATTTGTCCGTTGCCAGCGTTCATTCTATGTGAATCCCGTCCATGTTACGGTGCTCCGCAAAGAAACAGGCGGCCTCGTATATGCAGATCTGGACGTTGCCGGATTGCCCAGCATACCGGTTTCGAAACGCTATAGCGAAGATTTGGCTAAAATGCTCTAAAAAAATCCTGAAGTATGCTCCGGGTGCGGAGGTTGATTGCAAAATCTTCCGCCTTTCCTCCTTGTGCAGAACTGATGCCTCCGCAGATATCGACGCCCGCGATTTGTTTGCCGGCAAGTTCCTTATCCAATAAGGCCAGAAGGTCCTGGACGGATGCAGTGCCCTGGTTCCAGTTTGTTCTTGCGTAATCCGGCGAAAGCCAGTCCAGGTCTATACTTACGTATAATAAATCGGAATCTTCGCAGATCAGAGGATTTGTGCGTTTTGCATGTGCCACCCAACTTCCGCAGGAAATAATATCGCCTCCGAAAGATGGCTCCTGGTCGTCCGGATGGTTATCAATTAGCAAAAGCCTTGTAGGGGATTCCAATTTACGCATCCAGAGCTCTGAAAGATAGTGGTAGTCGCCCCCGTCTATCCAGTGTAATGCTTTGATTGGCAGCGCTTTGATGGCTTCTTCTATTGCAGATTCGGCATCCTTGTCACAGTAGCAGGCGGTTCCCTCGAGTTGGGTCAGGTCCAGTTCGGATGCATCTTCCGGCGACCATTCCTCGTCGGAAAAAAGGCTGCTCATGCGCATTAAAAGCGATTTCATCGTTTCCAAAGTTAGGAAAAATCGAAAAAAAAACCTATTTTTGCATGATACAGTTTAAGAATATGGCTTTGGAACCCACTTTCCCTCTGGATCCCGAAAAGGTCTATTTCTCTGCCGATGAGCTTACGCTCGAGACGGAGGAGGGAGCCAAAACGCTCAAAATGGGCTACTGGATTACCGAAGACCCTATCCGCATCCACAAATTAATAGTCAAGGAAAAATGCCTTCATGTAGATGAAATGGAGGTTCTACGTCCCCTTGAAAGCAAACTCCGCAAGGCCGATCCCGATTACTACAAACGCTTTGTCGGGCTGAAACTAGTTATCGACTATCCCGGCTATAGCAGTGGCATTGTGGCAAGCATCCCCTTCGAGAACGATCCGCTCGGATTCTACAAGTGGTGGAGAAAAGGCGCCCATGAAGACAAAGTCTACCTTTCCCTTGGCCGTCAGATCCAGCTGTTCCAGAAGGTGGCCATGATGGATCCCAAGCTTATTTTGAAAAAGGACCTGGAATTACTCAGGCGCTAAAATATGGATAATCAATTAAAAGTCACCTGTCTCCATGATGAGCATGTTGCCCTTGGAGCAAAAATGAGCCCCTTCGCGGGCTTCGATATGCCAATCCAGTATAGCTCTATTACCGAAGAGCACAACGCGGTGCGCGGCAAGTCCGGCATCTTCGATGTCTCCCACATGGGTGAAATCTTCGTGAACGGGCCTCAGGCAGAAGAGTTTGTCAATCACATTTTCACAAACGATGTCCGGCCCATGGAACCTGGCTCCATCCTCTACGGAATGATGCTTTACGAAGACGGCGGCACCGTGGATGATCTTCTGGTTTATAAGGAGTATACTGGCGATGCGTTCCTGCTTGTGGTGAATGCCGCCAACATAGCTAAGGATTATGAGTGGATACTCAAACAGGCTGAAGGCTATGAGGTAGGCATACTGAACGACTCGGATAACTGGGGGCAGGTTGCTGTCCAGGGCCCTGAGGCAGAGGCAGTCGTTTGCAAGGTGCTTGGCACCGACGTTTCCGGGGTGGCATTCTATCATTTCGTGGATTCTGAACTTTATGGCAAGCGCGCCATTTTCAGTCGCACGGGCTACACCGGAGAAGACGGTTTCGAGATTTATGCCACTCCCGAGGCCATCGTGGATCTCTGGAAAGCATTCCTGGCAGCAGGCGTCACTCCCTGTGGGCTCGGTTGCCGTGATACCCTCCGCTTCGAAGCCGGCCTTCCTCTTTATGGAGATGAACTCACTCCTGAAATCTCTCCCGTGATGGCCGGGCTTTCCATGTTCTGCAAGCTGGATAAGCCGGAATTCATAGGCAAGGACGCCCTCGTGAAGCAGAAAACAGAGGGAGTCGCCAAGAAACTGGTAGGCATTGAAATCGCAGACAGGGCCATTCCCCGCGCCGGCTATCCTGTTGTGCTGGACGATGGCACCCAGATAGGTGTGGTTACCACCGGTTATCACTCCATCAGCCTGGACAAGAGTATATGCTTTGCATTGATTGATCCAGCCTACGCGCCCCTTGGCACAGCAGTCAACATCCAGATCCGCCACAAGGTATTCCCCGGAGTGACCGTTAAGAAAAGATTCTATCAAACAAACTATAAGAAATGAGCAAGATTCTAGATGAGCTTCTCTACAGCGAATCCCACGAATGGGTTAAAGTAGATGGAAATATCGCCATCATAGGCGTCAGCGACTTCGCACAGGCAGAAATGGGTGACATTACCTATGTTGATGTGCCTGCAGAGGGTGACACTGTTACCAAGGAAGAGGATTTCGGCGCCCTTGAGAGCGTGAAAGCCTCCAGCGAACTGTATTCTCCCGTTACCGGCGAGGTTGTTGCCGTCAACGAGGAACTTGAAGACAAGCCCGAACTCATCAATGAGGATCCTTACGGTGCCTGGATCATCAAGGTTGAAATGCACGACAAGAGTGAACTCGAAACTCTGCTCAGTGCTGCTGCTTACGCTGAAATAGCAAAATAAACGGTTATGGCGGGATTTTCTTATTTCCCTCATACCGACGATGATATCCGCGTGATGCTGGAGCGGGTAGGCGTCCACAGCCTGGACGATCTCTACTCCGACGTGCCCGCGGATTTCATTTATAAGGGTGAGTATGACCTGCCTGCCGCCATGAGCGAGCAGGAGGTCCGTGATTTCTTTGAAGGGCTGGGCAAGAAGAACACCCAGCTGAAAGTATTTGTCGGGCAGGGCGCATACGATCATTATGTGCCCTCTGTGATTCCCTACATCACATCCCGTTCGGAATTCCTGACAGCCTATACGCCTTACCAGTGCGAGATTTCGCAGGGAACGCTTCGCTACATTTTCGAATGGCAGTCCATGATCTGCCGTCTCACTGGAATGGACGTGGCTAATGCATCCATGTATGACGGCCCTTCTGCTGCCGCCGAGGCTCTCAGGATGACGGTTGCATGCACCCGTAAGCGCAACAAAGTTGTGGTGTCCACCAAGTTGATGCAGAATGTGCTGGACGTGGTTGCGAGCTACCTGAAGTATCCCGAAATCGAGGTTGTGTATGCCTGGGATGTGCTTGAGGCCCTTGGCCCGGATGTGGCCGGCGTAATAGTGCCTTCCATCTGCCGTCATGGCGTTATCCAGGATCTGACCGGAATCGCCGACGCGGTTCATGCCGCTGGCGCGCTTCTTATTGAATACTGTGATCCTTCCGCCCTGGCAGTCCTCAAGACTCCCGCAGAATGGGGGGCAGATATTGCCGTGGGTGACGGACAGTCCCTCGGAATTCCTCTTTGCTATGGCGGTCCTTATGTGGGATTCCTGGCTTGCAAGAGCGACTACATGCGCAAACTCCCCGGCCGTATCGTAGGCCAGAGCGTTGATGCTTCCGGAAAGCGTTGCTTCGTGCTTACACTTCAGGCCCGCGAGCAGCACATCCGCCGCGAAAAGGCTACTTCCAACATCTGCTCCAACCAGAGTCTGATGGCCCTTTGGGTCACGGTTTACCTTTCTCTGATGGGCCCTGAAGGACTCAAGAAGGTAAATGAACTCTCCTGCGCAGGCGCGCATTACCTCTACGACGAACTCTTGAAGACCGGCCGTTTCGAGGAAGCATTCCCCGGGCGTCCCTTCCTCAAGGAATTCTGCCTCAAGCCTCTGGTTCCTGTTGCGACCCTGCAGCAGAAACTGCTCGATGCCGGCTTCTTTGCCGCTCTTGAAGTTGATGGCTATGTTACTTTCTGTGTTACTGAAAAGCGCACCAAGGCTGAGATTGATGCCCTGGTTGCAGTTGTAAAGGAGATTGCGTTATGAGGTACTACGACAAACTGATATTCGAACTCAGCCATCCCGGCAGAATTGGTTATTCACTGCCAGACACTTTTGTAGCTGCGGCGACTGATGCAGCTGCCGATGAGCATTTTTCTGCGAAGAGGAGCTGCATCTGCGACGCAGCCCCAAAGAACTTGCTGCGAGAGAGCAAACTAGAACTGCCGGAGGTGAGTGAAGTTGATGTGGTACGCCACTACACAAACCTCAGCCAGATGAACTTCGGTGTGGACACCGGATTCTATCCGCTTGGGTCCTGCACAATGAAATATAATCCCAAGATCAACGAAGAGATTGCTGCACATCCCCTGTTCGCAGGCCTCCATCCTCTGCAGCCCGCAGAAACGGTGAAAGGCGCGCAGGAAGTGATAGACAATCTGGATGCTGCGCTGGCCGCAATCACCGGCATGAAGCACTTCACATTCCTGCCCTGCGCCGGCGCTCACGGTGAACTCACCGGCCTTATGCTGATGAGGGAGTACCATCTTGCCAAAGGCGATACCGCCCGCACTAAAGTGATAGTCCCCGACAGTGCACATGGCACCAACCCTGCATCTGCAGCCGTCTGCGGCCTGCAGATAGTGGAAGTGAAGTCCGGTGCCGACGGCCTTGTGGATGTGGAGTCGCTGAAGCCCCTCCTTGGGCCGGATGTTGCCGGAATCATGATGACCAATCCTAACACCCTCGGCCTCTTCGAGCGTCAGATCGGCGAAATCGCAAAGCTGGTGCACGAATGCGGCGGCCTCCTCTATTACGACGGGGCGAATATGAACCCGCTTCTCGGAAAGGTGCGCCCCGGCGACATGGGCTTCGACATCATGCATCTGAATCTCCATAAGACCTTCTCCACGCCTCATGGCGGAGGCGGCCCCGGAAGCGGCCCTGTGGGAGTAGGGGAGAGGGTTCTTCCCTACCTGAGAATCCCTCGTACATCCGGATTCCATGGCAATTTCGGCGTGATGCTGCGCGCATATACATACATCCTTATGCTCGGCCGCGAGCACGTGAAAATGGCAGGCCCTCTTGCAACCCTCGGCGCAAACTACATAAAGGAATCGCTGAAGGATTGCTACAAGCTGCCAATCCCCACTGTCTGCAAGCATGAGTTCGTCTTCGATGGCCTCATTAACGACGGTGCCCGCGAAGGCAAGGCCGGTGCAACCACACTCGATGTGGCCAAGCGCCTGCTGGACTACGGCTTCCATGCTCCCACGATCTACTTCCCGCTGCTCTTCCATCAGGCACTGATGATTGAGCCAACGGAAACCGAATCCCTGGAGACGCTGGATGAATTCATCGCTGTCATGAAGAAGATAGCCGCAGAGGCAGCCGAGGATCCGGATATCCTGCATGGAGCGCCGCACAATGCGCCTATCGGACGTCCGGACGAGACTACTGCAGCACGTAATCCCATACTCAAAGCATGAGAAAAATGATGATTGCAGGCCTGATGATTATTCTTCAGGCCTGTTCTTCTTCCGTATCTGTGAAGGAGTTATTCGACGCCACGACTCCGGATGGCGTCAGCACTGCTATCGCACATCGCGGATGCTGGCTGCGTGAACCGGACGGGGAGTACTTCATCCCCGAGAACAGCACCTATGGCATAGAGATGGCCGCCCGATTCGGATATCCGGCCGTAGAGATGGATGTGAAGTACACAAAAGACCGAGTGATGGTCTGCATGCACGATGGCACCATCAACCGCACCATGCGGAACGCATCCGACTATTCCAAGTTAGAGGCTCCCGTGAGGGTTTCCGAAACTCTGTTCGAGGATCTGCGCAAGGGCTATGTGCTGGAGTCTTCCGATCCCTCCAAGCGCACTCCCATCCCCACGCTGGAGGAAATGCTTAAGGCGTGCAGGAAAAACGGCATCGTGCCTATGCTGCACAGCAAGGTTTTGGAGAGCTATGAGCTGGCGCAGAAGATACTGGGAGATGGCTGGATAGCCTTCGATGGCGACTACCAGGCTCTGTGTCATGCACGTCGCGTTTCCAACTGCCTCGTGCTCTGGGATCCCGGACGCGCGAGTGCAAAAGAGACCATTGGCGGCCTCCGTAGCCTCGGCGGATGGGTAGGAATGAGCACAATGAAATACGACATGGAAGATGCCGCCTACATCGATGCCCTGCATAACGTTGGTTACTGGGCGCAGGCTTCCATCTTCCCGACTCCCCATGAGCAAAGGGCCCTGAGGGACGATGTGGACATTGAATTATCGGATTTCTTCTGGCATCAGACCAATGGACGTACGCCTGAAAGCACTGTAAATGAGACCGTTACGCTAAAGGCGGGGGAGAGTTGGAAGAGCCCTGAGATTGAAGTGGGCCACTTCGCTGCCATGACCGTGCATCTGTCTTATACCGGAAATCTTCAGCTGCGGGTAAAGGATCACATCCATCGCGATGGCAGGCCGGCGGACTGGAAAGTCGAAGACCGTGTTTATCCTTTGAGCAGTGAGACTCCGGCGGAGGCTCTTGTCGGCCTGCGCCTCTATAAATCCTCTCCTGAGTTTGAGATTGTTGCAGAGGGGGATGTGACCGTTACAATTAAAGCGGATGTTTATGAAATTTAAGCTAGCGGCACTATTTGCCTGCGTCCTCATATGCGGTGCATGCTGCATCATCAGCAATGAAGATCCCATGCCTCTTAAGGAGGTTATAAAAGTGGCTGGCCGTCAGGGAGTTGCATGCGATGGCAAGTATTACTATGTTTCCGGCTCCACAGCCCTATACAAGTACACTCTGAAGGGTGAGTTGGTGCTCTCGAACGAGACTCCTTTCGATGGCATTACGGCTGGATCTCCCGCACCCAATCACATTGGAGACATCGATGTATTCGAAGGAGAAATCTATGCAGGTTGCGAGTATTTCATGGATGGCGTTGGGCAGAACATCCAGATTGCAATCTATGATGCCGAAACCCTTAAATACAAGCGTTCGATGGTCTGGAATGCCGATTCCGGCCAGGTAGAATGCTGCGGGCTTGCAGTAGACCGCAACCGCGGTCTCGTATGGATGGCAGACTGGGTTAACGGCAGCCATCTCTACTGCTACAGCAAGGATACCGGAAGCTACTACGGCAAAATTGAACTGGATCCAGCTCCTGCCTTCCAACAGGGGATTTTCTGCCGTCCGGACGGCCGTATTCTGATTTCTGCCGATGATGGTGATGCCGATAAGGATGAAGCTGACCACATCTATTACTGCGATCCTCACAGCGAAGGGGGCCTGAACGTCAAACCGAAAGTTTCTTTGTTCCTTACGATGGATTCCTTCCGCCGTAAAGGAGAAATCGAAGGCCTCTGCATGAATCCTGTAACTGGCTCGCTCATAGTCCTTTCCAACCGCGGCGCCCGCATCATCAAAGGCATGCCCAGCGGCTTCTACGAAGGCTACGACCACGAGATTCACGAACTGTACATTTACTAGATCATAATCTTGTTAATAACCCTGGGGCGATTGTTAATAACTTTCGCCCCTTTGTTGATAACTCATACTTTATTTATTTTTTATAGCAGGCGAGGTTTTTTAACTTTGCCTGTTACGGTTTGTTGACGTTTCATGGACTGTCATTCCGAGCGTAGCGAAGGAATCCGGTGATGCCCCTGTCATTCCGAGCATAGCGAAGGAATCCCGCGCCAGTGTCATTCCGAACAAAGTGAAGGAATCCAGCGCCAATGTCATTCCGAACGAAGTGAAGGAATCTAATTAACTAAAACTATATATTATGACAAAAAAACAATTACAATTTAGCACCCGAGGCACCTACATTGCGCCCGAGTGCACCGCCCTGGAGCTTAAGTCGCAGGGTATTATTTGCCAGAGTACTGACAGTGTTGATATCAACAACTGGGAGACTCCCGGAACAGAATTCCCTTTATCTTTCTAAATGTAAACGACCATGAATAAGATACTGTTTTTCATGAGTGCCGTGACAGTAGCTGCCACAACTCTCGTTTCATGTCAGAAAGAATTGGAAAACACAAATGCGGAAAAGTCTCAAGGGATTCCTTTTGAAATCAATGTAGGTACTCCAGATTGCAAGACTTCAAACGACGATATGTTGACCACGTGGGTGGCAGGTGATCGAATTAACCTTTTCCATGCTGAAAACGGCTCAGATAGCTATGTAAGCGATGGAGCATTTTCTGCTTCTGCCAGTGGGGCTAAAGCTACTTTTAATGGTTCCTTAGGTGCTGCTTTGGACGGCGAGAAGAGTTATGACTGGTATGCACTATATCCCTTTGAGGACGACTATGCAAATTCTCCCGCATTGTTCGATTATGTTTATATAGCAAATCGTACCGATGGAACCCAACTTCAGACAGGCAACAATAGTAAGTCTCATTTGGCTGGCCCTGGTTATCCTTTGTGGGGAAAGAAGACATCAATTGCTGCAGCAACAAAACCGTCTATTACCATGAACCAGATGACTGCCGTCATTGCCGTAAATGTTACCAATAAGATTGATGATCCTATTACTGTTTCCAAGGTTGAATTCTGGACATCTGCAGAGAGTCATCTTGTTGGCGAGTATCGTACTAACTTCTCCGGGGTCTCACCCGTCCTTAATCATTCGGCTGGATATGGAATTGCTACTTTGAATGTTACTGGTGCAGATGCATTGGTGAAGGATGCGTCTGGCGTTTATTACTTTGCTGTCAAGCCTTTTAGTGCTCCGGCGGGTTCCTCTCTTTCCATTAGAGTTACAACCAGTGAAGGCATTCAATTATCAGAGAATATTGTCCCTTCTAATTTCTCTTTCAATGCTGGAAAGATTTATACATTGAATTTCAACTTCACCAACAAGTCGATGAGCATGGCTATGTTCCCGTATAATGATCCTGACTGGCTGACTACACAGGGCATTAATCCCGGAGACGCTTCTGACAAGAATTTAGATGGCGCTGTTCAGACTGTGGACTATATAGCAATCACATCTACCGATGGTGGAACTAAGACTCGTGTTCACAAGACTACAGGTACTCCTAATACTTATGATCTCCGTGTATATAAGGGAGGTGGCTCTCTCACTATTGCCCCTACTAATCCTTCATATTTGATTGAAAAGGTTACTTTTGCAGGCAGCGGTTTAACAGCTGCCAAGCTTTCGGCCGACTGTGGATCATATGCGGAAGATGCTACCACGTGGACTGGTCTAGCCCAAGACATTGTGTTTACTGCTTCTGATACTTGGAATATTAAGAGTATTGGCGTGTTTTACAGAGAGGCAACGGCATCTGACCATATTCTTATCGTTCCGGATACTTCGTATGATGCAGCATATACTGCTGGTTCAGTTGATATAACTATCAAGCAATTGAATATTGCTGACCTTGCCGTTTCTTCTTTGAGTGCAGGTTATGTGGATTATTCTATTGTAGGTAATACTATTACGGTTAACTACTCCGCTAATGGTAGCACTTCTCCTCGAGATATTGTTGTTAGTGTAAGCAGTTCCTCTGCAGGCGTAGACGAAACTGTGACCATTACTCAAGCTGGATCTCCTGCTTCTGTTAGCACATTGGTTTACGATACGCCTGGAACTGTGACAGCCCAAATCGCAGCTTTCAGCACCAAGGGCTTCATTCTCGCTGATAATACTGGTGCAGTGCTTGTTTTTACGAATGCAAATAACTCCAGCACATATTCTATTGGTCAAACCATGACAGTTGGTGGCACGATAGGCCATTACAATAAAGGCTTGCAGTTCCCTACAGAAGCAACTATTACTCCTGGTGCGACGGGCTCTTATGACTATCCTTCTCCTACAACATATACTAAGACCGAGATTGATGCTTGGAATGCAGATGACGAAGATCGTTTTGCTTCTTATGTGACCCTTACAGGTGTCATTAAGAAGAATGGAAGCAATTTTGATATTATTGTTGGAGGTGGATCTACTGCTAATGTCACATTGTATTATCCTCTTTCTTCCTTAACATCAGGTCTTGCAGAGGGAGATAATGTTACTGTTACTGGTTACGCCATTTGTGTAATGTCATCAAAGTGCGGCGTAATTCCAACAAATGTAGTGAACAATGAAACTACCCCTAAAATAGTTTATTCAGATATCACTGGCGTTGCTGTTTCTGGTGTTACTAACGCTAAAGTGAGCGGCTCTGCTTTTAGAACAACAGGATGGACACCCAACGTGACATATACTGGATGTGTAACGGCGGCTTCTATCAATGCTGCTTGCACTCAAATTACCTATTCTACCGGTGAGAATACAAATGATACAAAGCAGTTTGGAACAATTGTGGTAACCTTCACGAAGGCAGGGGAGGCTGATGTACAGTATACAATTAATGTTACTCAAGATGCTAATTTACCTAGTGTGACATGGGATTTGACAACGAATTCTTTTGCAAGTGCATCGGATGAAATTGTTACATGGTCTAGCACACCAATGACGATGACACTAGGAAAGGGTTCTTCATCCACTAAGCCTAACAATTACCTCGGTGGTGGTAGTAATACTCATACAAGATTCTACAAATCCAATGAATTGACCATTTCACCGGCAACGGAAAAAACCATTGTCTCGATTGTTTTTTCTTGTGTGACTGGCTATGATGATGAATTAAATAGTTCCACCTGGGGTAATGCGACAAGTTCTTATTCAAGCGGGATTGTAACAGTTACCCCTACAGATGGGAAGAAGGCTGTTACTGCTACCATTGGCGCCGCAACACGAGTGACATCCGTAAAAGTCATTTACACTGAATAATGATTTCAATTCGTATTTTGATTTAGTAAGCTACTTTTCGTGGTTGCGGCTCTTCTAAAAAAGACATTATTCTTAAAAGAATACTTGAAAGAATACTTGGTTCTTATGAGCTTAAATTCTTAAATATCTAAAGCCCGGCATTGGCCGGGCTTTAGTTGTATTTATCTTGTGATAATAACACGCATCCCCATTGCTGAGATGATTCTGTAAAATGAAGAAACCGTTGGGACAGTAATGCCGTGTTCAACGCGGGAAATATATGCTTTATCTGCTCCTATGCGGTCAGCAACTTCTGTTTGTGTCAACCCGGATTCTTTCCGGGCATTCCGAATAATCTGTGCATTATACTCTTCCCACGCACGGGATTCGGCGTCAATCCACCCTTCAGATCCAATAGGACCGAATTTTTCCTCCAGATGACTGGTTACATCGATATAGGAGCTATTTGCGAACTTCTTCATGTAGCCTTACCAAAAAATACTGTTTCATTGATAGCAGCGGATTAAATGTACC
>DGUE01000007.1 GCA_002393895.1 Bacteroidales bacterium UBA4318 | reverse complement strand
GCGAACTTGAGCTTTCTTTTCTTCAGTTTCATATTAATCTCGTTTATTTGATTCCACGCTGTTTCTTTATCGTTTCATACGCCTCCTGGATCTTTCGGAATTTCTCTTCGGCAGCCTTCTGCACGTCCGGGCCGAGGGACGCCACCTTGTCCGGGTGGTTCTTCATCGCCATGCGGCGGTACGCGGACTTCACCTCGTCGTCGGTCGCCGAAGGGGAGATCTCCAGCACGGCATAGGCGGAGGTCGTATCCCTGTAGTACATCGCGATGACCGAGGACGCGTCGGAGGCGTTCAGCCGTATGGCGGAGGCTATCGCTTCGAGGACGCTCTTCTCGCTGGCGCTGAAGTCCCCGTCCGCGTTCGCTATCCCCGCGAGATAATGGAAGAGCTGGAGGCGCTGGGAGTAGTTCATGTTGGCGGCTATCTGCCCGCCGACAGAGTAGACGTTCACCTCCTGAAGGGATAGGCCGGAGAGGATGCGCATGGCTTCGCTCACGGCCGCCTCGCCGAAGTTCTGCCGGACGAATGCCTTCACGTAGTCCAGTTCCGCCTGGAGTGTCTTCCCGTCGGCGCGTATCACCGCGGACGAGAGCACCAGAAGGCTCACGAGGAAGCTGTTCCGCTGCTCCGAGGCGCCGTAGCCGCCACGGTATCCACCACCCTGCGCCCCACCGGGGGCCGCTCCTCCGCTAATCTGGTGCGCCGCTTCGACGGCCCCCTCGATCACGCTCCCGGCAATCACGCCCAGCAGTGCACCGATGGGCCCGAAGGCGACCCATCCCAGGAGTCCCGCTATCCATTTCGCTGTTCCCATATCGTGCTAAGTTAGCACTTTTTTTTGTAAAATGCTTTCGTATATTTGTACTGTCAATCTTAAAATATATGAAGAAGCTCATCATTGCCCTGACCACCCTGCTGCTCCTGGCTTCGTGCGGCGACAGGACCGCCCCCGTGAACTACAAGATATGGTACAACTGGCCGGAGAGGTTCCTTCCGGACTTCTCTACCCTCGGAGAGCCTGACGTCCAAGGCGTAAAGCGCAATCTCGACCTGCTGGACATAGTGGACACCATCAACCACTACGCCGCGCTGTTCGAGACCACGCTGAAGGTCGGGAAGACCGAGGAATACACCTTCAACGTCACTACCGACGACGGTTCCCGCTTCTACATCGACGGGGAACTGATGATAGAAAACGACGGTGCGCACCGCCCAATACAGAAGTTCTGCACCAAGACCCTGGAAAAGGGCAGGCACGAGCTCAGGCTGGAGTTCTTCGACTACGACAAGCTGCAGACGCTGGAGTTCCTGTACTCCACCACCACCATTGCGGAGCGCCGGTTCAACGACAATATTGAGAAGGAGCAGGACAGGCTCACCAGCAGGAAGGGCTTCGTGAAGCCCCAGGTGAAGGAGGCTTGGAAGCGTTTCGCGGCCTGGAAGGGAGATGACGAGGTGCTGGTCTTCCCCTTGCTCACCGACATCCATTCCAACAACAATTTCCAGTACAAGCACATAGGTTATGCCTCAGTTGCCGGCAAGATGTTCGGCGCCGACTTCATGGCCCTTCTTGGCGACATAGGCCTCAACTCCATCCCAACGACCCTCGACAAGAACGAGGCCAAGAAGATGATAGACAATACCTTGGCGCAGATGCGCAAGTGGGACGGTATGTGGATCTTCGCCCCCGGCAACCACGACTGGGACGGCGGCGAAGGAGAATGGCTCACAGAGGAGTATCTGACCGACACCTTCCAGCGCCCCTGGGAGAGCAGGGCGGGCGGCAATCTCCACCTCACCGGCAAGACCTACGGCTGGTACGACATCCCCGGGAAGGGGTTCCGCATCATCTTCCTCAACAGCTGCTGCACACGCACGCTCGGCGGCACCTACTATCTGGTGGATGAGGAAGAGGAGAACTGGCTGAAGGAGACGCTGGAGGCTACCCCTGCAGATATGCACGTGATTGTGCTGGCGCACTTCATGCCGGATCCTATGGGCCGCTGGCAGAATAACACGAGTATGGATTACCTGAAGGAAAACAACGCCAGGGTGATGAAGGTCCTTTCGGACTATGCCGCCAAGGGCACCCTCGTGGGGATGTTCACCGGCGACAGCCACGTGAACGACTACGACCGCAACAACGGAGTAAACTACTATATCTCGCAGGGTTACGGATGGAATGGACCCGAAATGCTTCTCCCCACCAACAAGCATGCATACTTCGACTACCGCCAGTGCCTATGCATCGACGTGGTGGCAGTTAAGCCCGCAAAACGTGAGGTACATACCTTCCGCATCGGTGCCGGAGGTGAGGAATACGACTATAGCTTCGGGTACTGATGAGAGTCGTCATTCAAAGGGTATCCTCCGCCTCCGTCACGATTGACGGGGCCGTCCGGTCGCAGATCGGGCCGGGGCTGCTGGTGCTGCTTGGCGTGGGCCACGATGACGATACTGCCGATATCGATTATCTGGTAAAGAAGACCGCCGGGCTTCGCATCTTCGACGATGAGAACGGCGTGATGAACCGAAGCGTGCTGGATATTGAGGGAGAAGTCCTTGTGGTAAGCCAGTTCACCCTGATGGCATCCACCAAAAAAGGCAACCGGCCATCTTACATCGAGGCAGCCGGCCACGAAAAGGCCATCCCCTTATATGAAGAGTTCTGCCGCAGGATGTCCGCCGCGATCGGCAAACCCGTCGGCACCGGCGAATTCGGCGCCGACATGAAAGTCGCCCTGGTCAACGACGGTCCCGTGACCATCTGCATAGACTCAGCGACTATCAAATAAGAGAGGCCGGCTTGCTACTTCTGGTAGCCGTCTTTCGTTATTATGGGCTTGCCGTCTGCGTCGAGCAGCGGGGTGAGGCCGCCGCCGTAACCGCGGCAGACGAACAGGTAGTTCACGCCTGTCTCCTTGTCAACAATAACGATGGCGTCGGTCATGAAGGAGACGCCTTCCTTTTCTTTGATGTCGAATCTGTCTTTTGCCATAATATTGGATGGTTTTAATAATACTTGTCCACTCCGCCGTAGCCGACAATCTGCTTGTTCCTTCTGGTCTTGTCGATAAAGTTGGAGAGCCTGCGCGCGAACTCTTCAGGGCGTTTGCGGGCGGCATCAATGTACGCAACGCGGATCCGTCTGTAGGACTCAGGGAACGACAAATAGTTCTTCCAGACCGTCACATCTTCCCGAAGAGCGGAGAGGATGTCTTCCGGAAAGATATACGGTGCTCGGATGATGCCGATGACCGACTCCCTCACCTTCGGATGGATCATGCCGTTCGTATCCAGCCAGATAAGCCTCTCAATATTTGGCCGGGAGTAAGGGCTTCCTTTTTTTCTCGGGGTGAACCGCCGGAGTTGATGCGTAGAGTCCAGAATGCCGGCCGTACTGTCTATCCATCCGAAGCAGAGTGCCTCTTCCACTGCGTCATTGTAGGACACTCCCTCTTCACCGGAATCCCTGGTCGGAAACACGAACCAGACTTCAGACTCCGACTCAAAATGCCCTACGAGCCAGTCCCGCCACTGCCGGCGGCACTCGCAGCGGACGATTATTCGATGTGCTGACTCTGTCATAGCCTGGTTCTCGATGGTTTCTTATTTCGCTAAATTAGCACTTTTTTGAATATATTTGTACCATGTTTGAAGTAACGAAACTCTACGATAACACGTCAAACGGCATCCGCCGGGCATCTTTCGAGACCTGCGGGGCGGTATGCTCCGTGCAGATAGATATTGAACTTGAGGGCGACACCGTCCGTTCCGTACGTTATACCGGAGGCTGCCATGGGAATACCCAGGGAGTGGCATCCCTCTGCGCCGGAATGAAGAAGGACGAGGTCATCGCCCGCCTAGAAGGCATTGACTGCGGAGGCCGCGGCACCAGCTGCCCCGACCAGCTCGCAAAAGCTCTCAAAATGTTGATATGAATGGCGCATAACCCACTGATTTTCAGCCAAATGATAGATATTCCTCTACAAGGCAGATTGTAGAGGAACAGCTTTTATATCGCTGTCAATCAATATCTTAGCCGCCATCACCAAAAACAGTAAGGTAGAGTCGATAAAAATGCATTATTTAGAATTATTGGCTATCTTCGCCATAAGATAGTTCAGAGAAATGAATAGCAGTAATATCAAGATTCTTCTTACCCTGCTCCTCTGCTTGGTATGCGGAAGCGCTGGCGCGCAGACCATCAAGGATGCGTCGTACCGCACTGTTGCGCACATCAAGTCCGACGGAACCATCCAGGACGCATCTTACCACACCATAGGGCGCATAAGGAACGATGGTTCTATCCAGGATGCATCATACCACACGATCGGCCACCTAAGGTCCGACGGAACCGTGCAGGACAGCGGCTACCGCACCATAGGGCACATCAAATCCGATGGTACCGTGCAGGATAGCGGCTATCGCACCATCGGCCACGTGAAATCCGATGGCACCGTGCAGGACGCGTCCTACCATACCATAGGCCATGCGAACGGAATCCCCCTACGCTGGGCGGCCTTATATTTCTTTTTCAGTAGATAGAATTATGCTAAAAATAGGAGACAAAATGCCTTCTTTCGAGGTCCAGGACCAGGATGGCAACATAGTGAAAAGTGAAGACCTTTTGAGCAACGGGAAAAAGACCATTGTTTATTTCTACCCTAAAGACAACACCTCCGGCTGCACGGCCGAGGCTTGTTCGTTCAGGGACAATTATGCCGCGCTGACCACCGCCGGCTACAATGTGGTTGGCGTGAGCAAAGACAGCGCAAAGTCCCACAGCGGGTTCCGGGCTAAATATGAACTGCCGTTCAAGTTATTGGCCGACACCTCCACCCAGATGCTTCAGGCCTTCGGTGCCTGGGGCGAGAAGAAGATGTATGGCAAGACGGTCCTCGGCACCCTCCGCCGCACCTTCATCTTCGACGCGAACGGCATCCTGGAGCGCATCATCGAGAAAGTCGACACCAAGAACGCCGCCACGCAGATCCTGGAAGGATGAAACTGATTATCTTCGATTTCGACGGCACGCTGGGCGACACGCGGGCGAACATCCTCTTGACTATGAGAATGACCCTGAGCAAGCTTGGCCTTCCCGAAAAAGATGACGAGACCATAGCAGCCACCATAGGTATTCCTCTGGGGGCAGGATTCAGGCAGATGTTTCCGGATCTTTCAGCAGATGAAGAAAACCTCTGCGTAAAGACCTACAGGTCCATATTCGAAGAGAATAAAAAGGACCTTGTTCCGGCACTCTTTCCTCATGTAAAAGAAACGCTTGCCGCCTTGAAGGGGCTTGGATATATCCTCACGGTTGCATCTTCCCGCTCATCGGCTTCCCTCAATGGATTTCTGCGCAATATGGGCATCGCCGATTACATAAGTTTCGTACTGGGCGCCGATAATGTGGTCAATGCCAAGCCCCATCCAGAACCGGTACTACGGACACTCAAAGAATTCGGTGTGGATGCCTCGGATGCCATAGTGGTGGGCGATATGCCTGTGGACATACTGATGGGAAAAGCGGCCGGCGCCACCACTTGCGCAGTCACCTACGGAAACGCCTCCCGGGAGGCACTGGAAGAGGCCGGAGCCGACATCATAATAGATAATTTCTCCAAACTTCTGAAAGCATCTCACTGACAATACTTTGATTATATAGGATATGTTCTATGTAAGCAATCCCATCTCCACTCCACCTGCAGAGTTCGCCAGTCCCTTGCAGAAGATGGTCTATGAAACATTTGCAACCCTCAGTATTCCATTCGAAAGGGTGGATACCGACCCGGGGCTGACTATGGAAGACTGCCAGCACATCGACACGAAGATTGGAGTGCGTATAGTGAAAACTGTTTTCCTCTGCAACCGCCAGCAGACTGAGTTCTGGCTGTATGTAACCTCCGATGACAAGCCATTCGTCACACGAGAGTTCTGCAGTGCGCTGGGTATTCCACGGGTGTCTTTCGCACCGGCCGAGCATCTTGAGAGGCTAACCGGAGTCAAGGTCGGAGCAACCACCATCCTCAGCGCAATCCTACCTGAATCAAAGGGAGTCCATCTCGTGATGGATCACAGCGTTGCAGACAACGAATGGTTCGCCTGCACGGACGGCACCGCAACGTGTTTCGTCAAGATAAAGACTGCAGACCTTCTCGGGAAGTATATCCCCGAAAGCGGGCATATCATAACTTTGATATAACCGCTTCGCAGCCTTCGAGGATGTCCTGGAAGGTGGTTTCGAAGTCACCGGTATACCAGGGATCAGCCACGTCGCGGCGGGAACCGGCGTAAGACATCAGCAAGCGCACTTTCCCTTCCGGATCTTCCGGAATGATTCTCCGCAGAAGGCGGATATTGGACTCATCCATACAGATTATCCGGTCGAAGCGGGCATAGTCTGCTGGCACCACCTTGCGGGCGGTTTTCCCTTCATCGAAGAGCACACCGTGCTGGCGAAGACAGCGTTTTGCCGGCGGATAGATAGGGTTGCCCGTTTCCTCCGAGGACACGGCCGCCGACTCGATGTAATACTGCCCTTCCAGGCCTTTCGCCCGCACCAGGGCTTTCATAATGAACTCTGCCATAGGGCTGCGGCAGATGTTTCCGTGGCAAACAAAAAGAATTCTCATTTTTCAACTGCGAAGTTATGCATTCTTCCCCAATCCATGCATGAAAATCGGGTAAAAGTTTTATTTTTGTAAAAATATCTTCATCATTATGTCTACAGGAAACGTACGTCCGGCCGACATGGAGCGCATCACGACTCCGGCCCTTGCTAAGAAATTCATCGACGAACAAATCAAAGAGCTACGCGCCCAGATTGGCGACAAGAAAGTCCTGCTTGCCCTTTCCGGCGGCGTAGATTCATCGGTAGTTGCCGCGTTGCTCATCAAGGCGGTGGGCAAGCAGCTGGTTTCGGTGCACGTCAACCACGGCCTTCTGCGCAAGGGAGAGCCCGAGCAGGTGGTTCGCGTTTTCCGCGACGAACTCGGCGCGAATCTGGTTTATGTAGATGCGGTGGACCGTTTCCTCGACAAGCTTGCCGGCGTGGCAGATCCTGAGCAGAAGCGCAAGATAATAGGCGCAGAGTTCATCCGTGTTTTCGAAGAGGAGGCCCGCAAGCTGGACGGCATCAGTTTCCTGGCACAGGGCACCATCTACCCCGACATCGTGGAGTCCGGACCCGTGAAGAGTCATCACAATGTGGGCGGCCTGCCTGAAGACCTGAAATTCGAACTGGTAGAGCCCATCAAACTTCTCTTCAAGGATGAAGTGCGTGTGGTCGGCAAGGAACTCGGCCTGCCCGACAACATGGTATTCCGCCAGCCCTTCCCCGGCCCGGGCCTCGGCGT
>DGUE01000125.1 GCA_002393895.1 Bacteroidales bacterium UBA4318 | reverse complement strand
CCACGGATGTAGTGGGAGGGGCCCGCTTACGGGAGGGGCCGTCAGGCCGGCTCGAGCAGCGGATACCGCAACCGACACCGCCGCAGATCCGGAAAAGGCCGGCATTTTGGTGCACCGCATCGATAAAGATACATCAGGCCTGCTGCTGGTAGCGAAGAACGACGAGGCGCAGCTGAAACTGGCCAAGCAGTTCTTCAACCACACTACCGAAAGATGCTACCATGCGATCGTATGGGGAGATATAAAAGAGGATGAAGGCACGATCGACAAGAACATCACCCGCGACCCCAACGACCGCCTGCGCTTCCGCGTGACGGATGATCCTGAACAGGGCAAACATGCCGTCACCCACTACAAGGTGCTGGAGCGCTTTGGCTTCGTGACACTGGTAGAGTGCCGCCTGGAGACAGGCCGCACTCATCAGATCCGCGTGCACATGGCATCCATCGGCCATCCTCTGTTCAACGACGAGCGCTACGGCGGCGCCGAGATACGCAAGGGAACCATCTACTCGAAATACCGCCAGTTCATCAAGAACTGCTTCGAGATCTGCCCCAGGCAGGCCCTGCATGCCAAAACCCTCGGCTTTGAGCATCCTGTCACAAAGAAATGGCTGCAGTTCGATTCCGTTGTTCCCGAAGATATGACCGCGCTGCTCGACAAGTGGCGTAAATATGCCGGCAACATGCCGGAAGAGGAGGAAGAGGCATGAACAGGATAAAACTTGCCATGTGGATTTGCGTGCTGCTGTCGGCGCTGATGATGAGCCTTCCCTGGCTCGTGCCCCATTGCGGCGGGCTGGCCCTCATCGGCCTGGTGCCGCTTCTCTGCGCCGAGCACTTTGCCGACATCAACGGCGTGCGCCGTTTCCGCATCTGGCACTATTCCTTCTTCGTGCTTTGGAATGCCATCACCACCTGGTGGGTGGCCAACGCCACGCTGGGAGGAGCCATCTTCGCAATCCTGGCGAACGCCTTGCAGATGTCCCTCGTCTTCGGGCTCTTCCGCCTCGGAAAACGCTATCTGAGGGGCATCCTGCCCTATATTTTCCTGGCAGTGGCCTGGATTGCATGGGAGAGATGGTATCTGCAGAGCGCGCAGATTTCCTGGCCCTGGCTGGTGCTGGGGAATGCCTTCGCACAGAGCACCCGCAGCATCCAGTGGTATGAGTTCACCGGCACCCTGGGCGGCTCCGCCTGGGTCTGGGCCTGCAACATCACCATCTTCCTGATGATAAAGGCCTTCATGGAGGGGGATTGGGCGCATTGGAACGGCAAGGCGCGTGCCGCGGCGGTGGTCTGGGCGCTTTCAATCTTCGTCCTTCCTTACGCTGCATCCGGCTATATCTACCGCCACTATGAAGAGGCCGGCGAGGGGCAGGTGAACGTAATCATCGGCCAGCCCAACTTCGACCCTTACGAGAAATTCAGCAGCAAGAGCCAGGCTGAGCAGACCTCCGAGTTGCTCTCGCTCTACCGTAAGGCCATCCCGGAAGGGGAGTGGAACGGCCTTCTTCTGGCCCCGGAGACCTTCACGGGAGATGTCTTCCTGGACCGCATCCAGGACGGACGCAGCTTCCGCAGCTTCCAGGAATTCCTTTCGGTGCATCCTGGCGCAAGCCTTCTTTTCGGAGCATCAACCTATCAGATATTCAACCAGCGCAGCAAACCATCCATCCTTGCCCGCAAGTACGGCGACGGATGGGTGGAGAACCATAATTCCGCCATCATGACCGATGCTTCCGGCCGGGCGGAGGTCTTCCACAAGAGCAAGCTGGTGGTGGGCACCGAACTCACACCGTATCCGAAGATCTTCGTTCCCCTGGACGATAAACTGGGAGGAGTGATGGGCCGCTGCATTCCCCAGAAAGAGATATCCTGCCTTCACTATGGAGATATCCCCGTCGGATGCGCTGTGTGCTACGAATCCGTCTACGGTGAGTATTGCACGGGTTATGTGCGCAAGGGCGCAAAACTGCTGACGGTCATTACCAATGATGCCTGGTGGGGTGATACCCCCGGCTACAGGCAGCACTTCAGCTACTCCTGCCTGAGGGCCATCGAAACCCGCAGGGACATTGCCCGCTGCGGCAACACGGGCATCTCCGCCATAATCGACCAGCGCGGTGAGGTGCTTTCCAGCACGCCATGGTGGGAACCCGCAGTGCTGGAAGGAAGCGTGAACCTTAACTCCCGGCAAACTTTCTTCGTGCGCTATGGGGACATGACCGGCCGGATCTGCGTGTTCCTCGCCCTTCTTCTCGCGGCAGCCGTAGTCGTCCTCGCAATCACCGGCAGGGGGCTCAATTCCAAAAAATAGAAAATAATTCTATTATTTTTCGAACTTATCGTAGGAATTACAGATAAGTTCATTATCTTTGCTCTTGCATAAATTGGTTAACCAATTTTAGCAACCAGGAAGAACTAATAACTTTTTATTATTCTATATGCGTAAACACAGGCTTTTGGCGCTTATTATGGCGCTTTTCCCCTTGATGATGGCCGCTCAGAGCCATGTAGTCAGGGGGGTGGTCACCGATGATGAAGGGCCTCTGATCGGAGCATCCGTGATGATCAAGGGCACCAGCACCGGCACGGCCACCGACGTGGATGGTAACTATTCCATCACAGTCCCTTCTGCGAATGCCGTATTGGAATTCTCCTGCCTCGGGTATCGTGCCGAGGAGAGGCCGGTCGGCAAATCCACAACCATCAATATCCGTCTCAACGTCGACGACAATCTGCTCGAAGACGTAGTGGTGGTGGGATACGGTACCCAGGCGAAATCTCACCTGACCGGTTCCATCTCCAAGCTTGAAGGCGACGGCGCTCTGATAGACATCCCAGTTTCGGATGTCGCCACCGCCCTCCAGGGTCAGATTGCTGGTCTTACTATCAATAATACCACCTCCGAGGTCGGTGTGGTGCCGGTTATCCGCGTCCGCGGCACCGGTTCCATCTCTGCCGACAGCTCGCCCCTGGTGATCGTGGACGGATATCCTGTTCCCGACGGTCTTTCCACGGTGCTTGCATCGGACATCAAGTCCATCGAGGTGCTGAAGGATGCTGCATCCGCGGCTATCTATGGTTCCCGCGCAGCAAACGGCGTCATCATGATCACCACCAAGAGCGGTAAGGCCGATGAACCTCACTACTCCGTAAAGGTCTATCAGGGAATGAAATACGCCTACAAGCTTCACGACCTGCTCACCGCCACCGACTACCTGCGCCTGCAGGAGTTCGAGGAGTCTGTGGGAGGGCCTGCCGTCAAGGGCCAGGACCGCGCTGCGGCATGGGTGGAGCAGAACATCGGCGCCACCGACTGGCAGCGTGAAGGCCTCAGGGACTTCACCGGCATTACCAATGCCCAGTTCTCCGTGTCCGGCGGCCGCAAGACCATGCGCTACTACACCTCCGCATCCTACACCAAGGATCAGGGTATCATGCTTCAGAACTCTGTCGACAAACTTTCTGTGCGCACCCGCCTGGATGTGGACCTCAGCCCCAAGGTGAAGTTCGGCTACAACATCGCAGCCAACTACTCCAAGACCGAGCGCCCGCGCAACAACTTCATCGATTTCTACCGCACTCCTTCCTTCCTGCCCGTGCGTCACAACGACTGGACCACCGAGTTCACCGGAGGATACACCGGGTTCGCCCGCGGCAGCCACTTCAACCAGATTACCACTCCTACGGGAGATCCCGACGCATACGGCAACCCCACCTGGGACAGCAAGGTCAGCCCCTTCAACTCCGCCAACAACAACCCCAAGAGCGTGATGGCCAACACCGAGCGCTGGAGCGAGAGCATGTCCGGGCTGGGCAACGCATATCTCGAGGTTACCCTCGCCAAGGGCCTGGTGTTCAAGAGCTCCAACGGCTTCAACGCCCGCTACAATCCTTCCTACTCCTATGAGAACCTGAATGCCCTCAAGGACGGAACCCCCAGCAGCGCTACCTTCAACAGCTATCTGTATGTGGATCTGCTGAGCGAGAACACCCTCACCTACAACCTGGTGCGCGGCCCTCACAAGCTGGACCTCCTGGCAGGTTACACTGCAGAGAAGACCCGCGTGCAGCGCGTTTCCCTCAGCGGTACCGGATTCCCTACGGACGATATCCACACCCTGAATGCCGCCACGGTATTCAGCCTGTCTGCCAGCAATAACGGCAACGGCAGCGGCACCGGCACCTTCCGCTATCCGGACAAGGTGCTGGAATCCGGCCTCGCCCGTGCCACCTACAGCTTCGCCGACAAGTACCTCCTCTCGGCTTCGCTCCGTCTGGACCGTTCCTCGCTCTTCACCCGCGGCAACCGCAACGCATGGTTCCCTTCCATCTCTGCGGGCTGGCGCGTGAGCCAGGAGCCCTGGATGCAGCACATCGACTGGGTCAACACCCTCAAACTCAGGGTTTCCTACGGTGTCACCGGTAACAACAACGTGAACTACTTCTCCGCACTCGAGGTGCTCGGCGGTGCCAACTATGCAACCGGTTCCGGCAACGGCGCCCTGGTTTCCGGCACGGCCAACAACTCCTCGACTCTTGCAAATGCCGATATCACCTGGGAGCAGACCGACGAATTCAACTTCGGTGTGGACTTCAGCGCTCTGCGCAACCGCATCAACTTCAGCGTGGATGCCTACTACTCCATCACCAGGGCCCTCCTCTTCGAGCAGCCCACCCAGTCGTTCACAGGCTTCACCAAATACTGGAACAACATCGGCCGCGTGCGCAATGCAGGTGTCGAGTTCCAGCTCAACACTCTCAATATCAACCGTAAAGACTTCAGCTGGAGCACGGATTTCAACTTCTCGCTTTCCCGCAACAAACTCCTCGAGATCGGCGGCGAACGCCAGGTCATCACCCAGGGTGAGCGCAGCGAGAACTATATCGCGCGCGTAGGCGAACCTCTTATACAGTACTACGGCTTCAAGACCGACGGCGTGTGGAACACCACCGCCGAGATCCAGGCCAACCCCCACTTTGCTGCTGACGTGCCTGGCGGACTCCGCATAGTGGATGCCAACGGCGACGGCGTGCTCAACGACGAAGACCGCATCGCCCTCGGAAATCCCTATCCCGGATTCTCCTACGGCCTCACCAACACCATCAAGTACGGCAAGTTCGACCTTTCCTTCCTGATCCAGGGAGTGGCCGGAGTGACCGTCTTCAACGGTGATGTATACTACAACGAGTCGCACAAGTACAACACTGCCTACCTCAAGGACCGCTGGGTCAGCGCCGATTATCCCGGCAGCGGCAAGGTCCCTTACATGAAGATAGGCTATGACATGCTGCTTACGGATTATCCCCTGCAGAACGGTTCGTACGTGTGCCTGCGCAACGTCATCATGGGCTACACCTTCAGCTCAAAGGACCTGAAGGGCAAGCTGGGCGGCCTGCGTATCTATCTGACAGGCAACAACCTGGCCTACATTTGGAGCAAGGACTACAAGGGAGTCAACCCTGAATCCAGGATGACTTCCGGGCAGTACTCTTCCCCTATGATCTCCGGCTACCAGCGCGGCGGATTTCCCGTCACGAGCACTGTTACCCTCGGTGTCGATGTTAAATTCTAATTCTGAAGCGATATGAAAAGATATATAATTCCTATGATGATCGCTGTGCTGGGCCTTGTTTCCTGCAATCTGGACCAGTACCCTTATTCCGAGGTGGCTGCCGACGAGTATGTGAAGGATGCAACTTCCGTGAACAACCTCGTGATCGGCATGTACAACGGACTGTACGACGTGCTCTACAACGAGTGGGCGATGACCGAACTGCGTACGGACAACGCACGCATGAGGGTTAACAACTCCACCTCCCAGGATTCCAAGCTCATCGAGCAGCTGGACCAGCTGGTGGTGCTCACCGCCAATTCCTGGGTACAGGACTACTGGGATGCCCTTTACGTGGTGGTCAACCGCGCTAACACCGTGCTCGCCAACCTCGAGGTTGTGAAGGACGATGCTCTCCGCGCCCAGTTCGAGGGCGAGGCAAGGTTCCTCCGCGCATGGATGTATTTCGACCTGGTGCGCCTCTGGGGCCCTGTTTTCATCGTAACAAAGAAGACCGGTGCCGATGAGGCCCGCTACATGCAGCGTTCTCCCGTGGAGGATGTGTGGGCTCTCATAGAAGAGGACCTTGAGGCTATCGTGGACGGGAATCTTCTCCCCGCCAAGATGCAGGCCTCCGATCTCGGCCGTGCCGACATGAATGCGGCCAAGGCCATGCTCGCAAAGGTGTATGCCACCGAATACAAGGCAGGCGATGCCAAGTACTCCAAGGCTGCCGACTTGCTCGGCGAGGTGCTTGCCGCCTGTGGCGACCCCAAGTCGGGAGCTGCCATGGTGCCCTACGCTTCGGTGTTCGACAAGGCCAACGAAGGCAATGCCGAAATCATCTTCGCAGTGCGCTACCGCAGCGGAAACGTTGGCATCGGATCCCCCTTCACCACCCTCTACGCCCCCATCAACAACGGTGGCAACGTGGCGATCGGATCCCCCAAGCACTACAACTATCCCAGCAACAGCA
>DGUE01000173.1 GCA_002393895.1 Bacteroidales bacterium UBA4318 | reverse complement strand
CTGGGAGGCATTCTCGCCGGACAGTTCCGCAGCCGCCCATCTGCCGAAGGTGGGGCTACCCACCCGGATGTCGACGGCGATGTCCAGAACTCTTCCTCTGATTACACGTACTAACTTTGCTTGAGCGGCAGCCCCCTTCTGGTAGTGCAGGCCGCGGATTACGCCGCGGCAGGACTTGCTTTCGTTGTCCTGCACGAAGTGAACCGGGCCGACCAGGCTCTCGAAGGTCCTTTCGTTGAAGGATTCGAAGAAGTAGCCGCGCGCATCCCGGAAAATCTGGGGATGCACTATCACTACCTCGGGTATGGATGTATGCTCAATTCTCATTTTTCAGTTCTTCTATGCATTCCTTCAGGGGTTCGGTCCAGTGAGGAATGCTTATGCCGAAGGTGGCCTTAACGAGGCTCTTGTCCAGCACGGAATAGTGCGGACGGCGAGCCTTGGTGGGGTAATCCGACGTGCGGCAGGGGGCCACCTTGCAATTGTGCCCGGCCAGCGAGCATATCTCGCTTGCGAAATCGTACCAGCTGCACACGCCCTCGTCGGTGAAATTGTAGGTGCCGGTGTTGCCGAGCTGCTTTCCGTCGATGATGCCCACTATGAAGCGGGCCAGGTCCGGGCCGTAGGTGGGGGTGCCGGTCTGGTCGTTCACCACCTTCACGCTGGGGTGGTTGGCCGTGAGCGTGAACATGGTCCGGGCAAAATTGCGTCCGTATTTGGAATACAGCCAGGCGGTGCGGATGATTATGTGCTTGCAGGCGGATGCCCTGATGGACCTCTCCCCCGCCAGTTTCGTGGCCCCGTAGACGCCCAGGGGCGAAGGGTCGGCATCTTCCGTGATGGGGGTGGAGGCGGATCCACCGAAGATGTAGTCGGTGGAGATGTGTATCAGCACGGCACCGCAGCGCCTTGCACTAGAGGCAAGGTTGGCGGCGGCGATGTGGTTGAGCTGGTCCGCAAGTTCGGGTTCATCTTCGCTCTTGTCCACGTTGGTGTAGCCCGCACAGTTCACTATCACGTCCACCTTCTCGGAATCTGCTACTATATCTACGGCCGCAGGGTTGCAGATGTCCAGCCGGAGCGTTTCCAGGCCGGGGAATTCGTTTATATCGGAGAAGATATAGCGGTTGCTGCTGCCCTTGCTCGCATCCCGCAGGCAGCGGCCCAACTGTCCGTTGCCGCCCGTTACGAGAATATTGAGCTTTTTATCTTTCATTATCTTACAAAAATAGTTATTTTTGTTGAAAATGGAAGGAAAACCGACCATATACCTCTACACGGACGGGGCTGCCAGCGGCAATCCCGGCCCGGGCGGATGGGGCGCGGTGCTGGTGTGCGGGGATCTCCGCAAGGAGATGTCCGGGGGCTTTGCCCTCACCACCAACAACCGTATGGAGCTCCTGGCGGTAATCAAGGGCCTGGAGGCCATCAGGTGGGAAAATGCCACCGTGGAGGTCTGGAGCGACTCTTCTTATGTGGTGAAGGCGGTGGAGGAGAAGTGGCTGGACAAGTGGCTTGCCACCGGGTTCAAGAAGAAAAAGAATTCGGACCTCTGGCTGCGCTTCCTGCCACTGTACAGGAAGCATCAGGTGACTTTCCATTGGCTCAAGGGCCATGCCGGGCATCCGGAGAACGAGCGCTGCGACCGCCTTGCGGTGGCAGCCTATGGCCAGCCCGGGCTTCCTCAGGATGAGGGCTATGTTAATGAAGAAGAAAATACATTAGGATTATGAAAGATAACAAGCTTGTAGTAGGCATCACGCAGGGCGACAGCAACGGCATAGGTTACGAAGTGATTATCAAGGCGTTGAGCGATCCCCGCATCCTCGATATGCTCACTCCGGTCGTGTACGGGTCGAGCAAGATTTTCAGTTTCTACCGCAAATCCATCCCCGAGATAGAGCAGATGGACACCAATGCCATCTCTTCTGCCTCTGAGGCTCATCCGAAGAGGGTGAACATCGTGGGCTGCCTGCCGGACAACGTGTTTGCCGAGCCGGGCGGAGCCACCGCTGAGTCTGCCAAGGCTGCCATCACCGCCCTGGACTGGGCCGTGCGGGACCTGAAGGCCGGCAAAATCGACGTGCTTGTGACGGGACCCATCAACAAGAAGGCCATCGTGGCGGAGGGCTTCGGCTTCCCCGGGCACACCGAGTTCCTGCAGGAGGCCTTCGGCGTGAAGGATGTGACCATGCTGATGATAAGCGAGCGCCTGAAGGTGGGCGTGGTGACCGGCCATATTCCGCTCAAGGACGTGCCTGCTGCCATCACCGAAGAGAAGATCCTGAGCAAGCTGCGCCTGATGAAGGAGAGTCTGGAGAAGGACTTCGGCATAGGGAATCCGCGCATCGGCGTGCTTAGCCTGAATCCCCACAGCGGGGACAGCGGCCTGCTGGGCACCGAGGAGCAGAACATCATCATCCCTGCAATACGCAAGGCTGTAGAAGAAGGCATCATGGCCTTCGGGCCTTTCTCGCCGGACGGCTACTTCGGCATGGGCCACTACGAGCAGTTCGACGCCACGCTGGCGATGTATCACGATCAGGGGCTGGCGCCGTTCAAGGCTATCGCCTTCGAAGACGGCGTGAACTATTCTGCCGGCCTTCCCGTGGTGCGCACCTCGCCGGACCACGGCACGGCGTTCGAGCTTGCCGGGCGCGACGAGGCGGATCCCCGCTCGATGCGCGCAGCCATCTTCGCAGCTATCGATATCTGGAAGCACCGTCAGGCCTGGAAGGCCATGCAGGATGGCAAGATGCCCGAGCAGAAGCCCATCGACGAAGAGAAGCCCCGTCCCGGCCGTCCGCAGATAGCGTAGTTATTCCGGTTTAGAGACCTTTACGTCGTACCCGAACCAGTCGTTCAGGGTATCGTTTACCTTTTGCTCCACAGCGGGGGTCATGCAGCCGGATACCTTCTTCCAGACCCAGCCGATTACAGCCGCATCGTCCACCAGGCCCAGCAGGCCAAGGGTCTTCTTGGGCAGAAGGTCGTGAGGGACCACTATGTAGATGATGCCGGCATACACGAGGGCCTTGTCTTTCGGGGAAAGGTCCCCGTCGGTCAGCGCGTAGTAGAAGCGCAGCACGATGCGTGTCGCTTCCCTCCCGGCACGCTTGGAATAGTCTGCGATCTTGTTCCACGCATTCTTGACAGGCCGTTTCCAATCGGTGTCCTTAATTTTTGCTACGAGTGACGCCACAGGTTTCTTCAGCATCGAGTAGATGAGTATGAGAAGGCAGATGGTAAGCATGGTATTTATTTGAATGTATACTGTTTGGTGGCGCCCATGGAGCCGTCGTCGTTGTAACGATTGAAATCTATTATAATCTTCCCGTCCTTAAGTCTGCCATTCTTAAATAAGTACTTCTCATCTTTTCCACTGGCCGATTTATCGGCGGGAATCTCAAAACTAAAACCAAACTTGTATTTCGAATTGGAGAATGAATATCTATGTTTTATCGCACAGTAGCCTTTTGAGGTATCGGCTATGAACTCACACTGAGAATCGTTTATGAAAAAAAGCCTCCATTTAATACCATTCTCATTATCAGAGCAACTATAGATCTTTGAAGTCGCACCTACGATGGGTTCCTCTTCCTCCACCGCTCCCTGTTTTTCGCAAGCCACCGCGCCCATAAGTACGGCCAACAGGCTTAAAGCTATTATCAAATATTTTTTCATTCCAAAAAGAATCCTTTCCGAACGCAAAGATAATAATTCTTTTTTGCTCCCCCGCCCTCACGCACTCCCGAATGTCACTTGGCTTCACACGCCCCCGAGTGCCCCCCCTAGTGGCATTTATTCTTTGTATTTCCAGACATACCCCATAATAGTCCGCGACATCCTTAGCACATTTCCATTCTTTAAGAACAGAACCATCCCATTTCAACTGAAGGATTGCCTTTCTCGGGCCGTTTCCAATCGGCGTCCTTGATTTTTGCTACGAGCGACGCCACAGGTTTCTTCAGCATCGAGTAGATGAGTATGAGAAGGCAGATGGTAAGCATAATGTATTATAATGGATAGATTTCTGCACCGATGAAGGAGATCAGCTGTTCTGGATTGATTTTCAGCTGGAGGCCACGAACACCGGCGCTTATGTAGATATAATCGTATAACAAGGCGGACTCGTGAATGAAGGTAGGAAGTGGCTTTTTCATCCCGATCGGAGAGCAGCCGCCGCGGATGTATCCGGTTTCCGGAAAGAGTTCCTTCATGTGAATCATCGCGCAGGACTTGTTCCCCGAAATTCGCGCCGCCACCTTCAGGTCCACCTCCATATCCCCGGGCATCACACATACAAAGAGGCCATTACGGTCGCCCCGCAGCACGAGAGTCTTGAATACCTGCCCGATAGGCTCCCCCAACTCCGCCGCCACGTGCTCCGCCGCGAGATTGCTTTCGTCCACCTCATAGGGAATGAGCCCGTACGGCACCCCCGCCGCCTCAAGCAGCCGTGCCGCATTGGTCTTCTGTATATGATTGCCCGACGCCATAGTGTTTACAAAGATAGTGATTATTTGCTCACGCACCTTCTGGGTGCTGAAGGTGTCCCGGAAAAACGGGTCGACCATTTTTGGGCCTACCCGTCAAGAAAAACCCGCAAAAAGTAGCAAGAATAATGGGCGAGGCATTTTTGCTATCTTTGTAGGAACATCTAAACCGAACACATTATGGTAGCACTCATCACAGGGGCTTCCCGGGGTATTGGGGAGACCATCGCGTTGGAACTTGGCAGGCTTGGATTCGACCTGGCGCTCGTGGGGCGGGACAGGGAGAGTCTGGAGGAGATTTCGGGGAAGGCTGAAGGCATTAAGACCCACTGCATCGTGGCGGATCTTTCCAAGGTGGAAGCCGCCAAGGGCATTGTGGAAGAAACAGCAAAGGCTTTAGGAGGCATCGACCTTCTGGTGAACTGCGCTGGAGTGCCGCAGAATGGGCCTTTCACGGATGTGACACCGGAAGAGTGGGACCGGGTGTTCGCGGTTAACGCAAGGGCGCCGTTCTTCATCTGCCAGGCGGCATTCCCCTACCTGAAGGCGTCGCAGAAGCCCATCGTCATCAACATTTCCTCCGTGGTGGGATTCAAGGGATACGCCAACCAGAGTGTGTATTCATCGTCCAAGCATGCGCTGGCAGGTTTCACTCAGGTATTTGCCAAGGAGGTTCAGCCTTTCAGCATCCGCGTGCATCTTATCAGCCCCGGCGCCGTTGCTACGGAGATGGTGCGGAAGATGCGTCCTGACATCAATCCTTCCGAACTGATCCAGCCGGAGGAGATTGCGGAGATCGTCCGTTTTCTGGTGACGCGCAAAGGCACCGGCACCATCGACGAATTCTACATCCGCCGCTACTCCGGCCTCGCCTTTGACTAGTAAATCACCGTCAACTTATCGGCGGCCAAACGACCCGAGGCAACGAGCAGCCGCAATTCGGAGGCGCGGACGGGGGTTTTGAAGAGGCGTTCAAAGGAGTTGCCGGTGCGCACGGTGGCCTTGTCGACCGTAGTGTAAAGGCCACCGCCGAAGGTGGTCTGGATTTCCAGGGCGCAATCGGAATCGGGCCCCCACTCCAGCACAATACCCTTTATTTCGCGCTCCTGATCCACAGGGACGGTCACGAAATCTCCACGCCCGAGCGAAACGGGGAACGGGCCGGATCCAGAAGCAACGACACACCCGGCAGGCACGCTGCCATCGGGGTTCAGCATCAGCAGGCGCTGCTGAAGACCCAGATCCTCGGAAGAAGCACGCACCATCACATTGTACTCCCCGGGCTCATACACAAACTTGAACCCCGCATCCAGAATGCGGAAAGCTTCCGGCCCGAGGGTGAACTTCACGGTCTTGGTCTCCCCCGGCTCCAGCGACACACGCTCAAACCCGCGCAGCTGCTTCTCGAAGACGGTAAGGGAAGAAACGCGGTCGTGCAGATAAAGCTGCACAATCTCATCCCCGGCACGGCTGCCTGTATTGGTCACATCCACCGACACCTCCAGGCTCTCCCCCGGCCTTATCGCAGTAGAAGATAGCTTCAGCCCGGCATACTTAAAGGTGGTGTAGCTCAAGCCATAACCGAAATTATAGAGCGCACCGTTCACGCGGGCCTGAGTGCCGGAAACACCAGGCCTGTTGTCTGCGTCTATCTGTGAATTAGGCTTATAGGGGAAGTTGAAAGGTATCTGCCCAACAGTCTTGGGGAAGGTGACGGTAAGCTTTCCGCCCGGATTGTAATCCCCCAGAAGGGCCATGGCCACGGCGGTGCCGCCATACTGCCCGGGATACCAAGCCTCGAGGATGGCATCCGCATTGCGGTCCGCCCAGTTGATGGAAAGCGGACGGCCGTTCACCAGCACCACCACCAGCGGCTTGCCAGTCTTCTTCAGCTCCATCAGAAGCCTGTTCTGATGCCCCGGCAACTCCAGCGAACTGCGGCTGCGGTTCTCTCCGCAGGTGCGGCTGTTACCCCCGACCACGGCAACGACCAGGTCGGACGCACGGGCTGCCTCGACCGCTTCTGAAATCTGCGCCTGCTCCTCGGCATCCGGCTCCACGGGAACCAGCTCCGAATCCGGCCAGGACTTGTCCACCACCTCGCAGCCCTTCACGTAACGCACATCAGCCTTACCTTCCAGGGCCTTCTTCAGGCCGGCAAAAACCGAAACATTCTCGGTATTCCTCGGGCCATAGTGCAGATTCGCGTAAGATGTATTGTCGGCATTGGGGCCGGTCACCAGCACGCGGCCAAGCGACCCGGCATCCAGCGGCAACACACCATTATTCTTCAGAAGCACAAGGCTTTCCAGCGATGCCCGGAGGGCCACTTTCGCATTCTCAGGGCCGGCAACCACGGCATCGGCAGCCTTGAAATCTTCCTGGTAGGGATGGTCGAAGAGACCGACCATGAACTTCACGCGCAGGATATCCCGCACGCGCTCGTCGATCACCGACATGGCCACGGTGCCCTCCTCCACCAATTCCCTCAGGGGCAGCACGTAGCTGTCCGGACTGCGGAAGGTGCAGCGCACATTAAGGCCTGCCTCAACACTCTGGCGCACAGCCTCTTTCATGTCGGCAGCGGTGCGATGCTTCATGTAGAGATACTCCACCGCATCGCTGTCGGAAACCACGTATCCGCGGAAGCCGAAATCCCCGCGCAGGCGCTCGTAGAGCCAGTAATGGCTGGCCTGCACGGGCGTGCCGTCGTAGTCGTTGTAGCAGCTCATCGCGCCCAGCAGACCGGCCCGACGGATCACCTCACGCCAGGGGTAAACGTGCACATTTTCCATTTCGTGGAGAGACATCTGCGGGTCTGTGCGGGCCATCCCCTCCCGGGCGCCCTTGTTGTTGGAATACCCGAGATAGTGCTTGCCGGTAGCTGCCACTCCCCCATCTTCCTGAAGACCCTTCACCATCTGCACGCCAAGCTCAGCAACCAGGTAGGGATCCTCCCCGTAAACCTCTTCGTAACGGCCCCAGCGCTGGTCGCGCCCGACGTCGAGGATGGGAGCATAGATGTTGGTGTAGCCCAGCAGACGGGCCTCCTGCCCGGTAATGCGGCCTACCTCACGGATGAGCTCGCGGTCCCAGCTGTGCCCCAGGCCGAGCTGGGTGGGGAAATTGGTGGCCTTGTATGCCTCGACTCCGCGTATGCCTTCGTCGGTGAAGTCCACCGGGATGCCCAGGCGCGTCTCTTCTATAAAGAACTTCTGCACCGTGTTCAAGGCTTTCGCGTGGGCGGATGCAGGCCAGACGTTGGGATTCTCTTCGGGCTGAAGCACAGTCCTGGCGTTGATGTACGAATTCAGATGCTCGTCTATCGCGCCCATGCCGTCCTTCCATATCCTGTTCTTCCATTCCGGGGTGGGAAGGTCGTCCTGCAGCACGCGCCGGTAGCCGTAGAGGGTGACCATCTGGCAGGTCTTTTCTTCCAGGGTCATCTGCCCCAGAAGGTCCTCTATGCGGGCATCGATGGGCTCGGAAGGGTCTTCGTAGACGTCCATGCGGCCGTTTTTGTTAAGGTCGATCCAGCCTTTGTGGTAGATCTTGGAGGGTTTGACCGGCTTGGCGGGGTCCTTCGCTTCGCTCAAGATGACAGGAGAAGCCAGGAGGATGCAGGCAAGTAGGAGGCGGTATTTCATTTAGGAGATGTTATGGTTCTAACGAGAGGGTCGATTTCTTCGTATTCGTAGCCCCGGGTAAGGGCGAATTTGAAGAGCTTCAGGCGGCCCTGGGGGTCGTCTTGCAGGGAGTGCCATTTAGTCTCCAACAGCTTCTGGAGGCGGGCGGAGGCCTTGCCGGAGTCTATCTCTTCCAGCGCGGCGGAAACCACCTGGTCGGGGATGCCTTTGGCGCGGAGCTGGAATCGTATCTTGATGGGGCCCCAGCCCTGCAGGGAGGCCTTTTCGCGGGCAAAGGCGGAGGCATAGCGGGAATCGTCCACGAACTTGTCCGCAATCAGCGCGGCCACCATTTCGTCGGCCTTTTCGCGGTCCCCTTCCAAACGCTCCAGCGCCTTCCGGCGGATGTCTGCCACGCAGTATTCCCGCTTGGCGCAGAGGGCTTCGAGCTGGTTTTTTATGGCTTTGAAATCGTCCATAACCCTAGAAGTCAAATCCTACGCCCACATAGGCGCTCCAGCCGCGGAAATCCGACCACTGCAGACGGGCCCTGACCGGGCCGATCAGCGAGTCGTATGCCAGCTCTCCGCAGAGGCCGAGATAGGTTGGGGCAAGATGACTGAAAGATGTAGGAAGACCGTCATTGTCCATAAAATACCCGGCCATCAGGCTGCTGTAGAAGTTCTTGGCAAGCCTGGCTCGGAAATCCAGGTTGAGCACGGCCACGAAACTCTTGGCCGGAGTCACCTGATTGAAGCCGACGAAAGGCACCTGGGTGTCGAGATAACGCCCGCGGAAGGTGCCGCCCACATAGTTGGCATAGAAGAGGTTCTCTTCCTCAGGGCTGATTATGGTGCGGGTATAGAACTCCGGGAGGATGGAGAACCAGTCGTTCACATTGAAGACCGTACGCACATCCATGCTCAGCATCTTGGTCCTCGTGTTGAAGGGGATTTTGAGGTCCACCCCCACGTTGATTCCCTTGCTGGGGAAGTAGAGATCGTCCAGGGTGTAGTGGCGGAAGGAGCCGTAAAGGGAAGTGAAGTGCTTGCTGAGGAGCTGCATCTGGTCTTTCGGCAC
>DGUE01000144.1:1455-14589 GCA_002393895.1 Bacteroidales bacterium UBA4318 | reverse complement strand
TCTGCATGCCGATGAAGGCGATGAACAGCCCTATGCCTGCGCCGATGGCCTTCTTAAGGGTGCCGGGGATGGCGTTGATGAGCCAGGAACGGACCTTGGTGACAGTCAGGATGATGAAGAGGATACCCTCGAGGAGGACTGCGGTAAGAGCAAACTGCCAGCTATGACCCATGCCGAGGCATACGGTGAACACGAAGAACGCGTTCAGGCCCATACCAGGAGCAAGGGCGAAAGGCTTCTTGGCATAGAGAGCCATCACCAGGGTGCCGACGATAGCTGCCAGGGCAGTGGCTGTGAATACCGAACCTGCAGGCATTCCGGGAAGGGCGCTGAAGATACCGGGGTTGACGGCCAGGATGTAGGCCATCGTCAGGAAGGTGGTCAGACCCGCAAGAATCTCGGTGCGCACATTGTGCTGCTGCGGATCAAACCCGAAAGCTTTTTCTAGGAATTTTGCCATAGGTCAGATCAGTTTAGAATACCCACTTGGTACCGATGCAAGGACGAACCTTGAATCCGTCGTAGCCTGCAAAATTGTAGGAAAATTCGACTTCGGTTCCGATGTTGAGATTCTCGACACCGAAATGCTTACCGATGTTGTACCAGAGCTGAGGTTCGGAGATGAAAACAAACTCATGCTTGTCACCGCTTTCCATAAAAGCGTAAGTGGTTTCTCCCCAGAAATCGGCGAAGCCGCTGAAACGCAGGCCGTCAACTCCGAAGATGTTCTGCATTCCCCATACAAAGGTGAACTGCAGAGGCAGAGTGCTCTCGGTTCCCTTGCTGAAGGTCTTGTAGAGGAGTTTGAAATTGAAGGTGTTGCTGAAGTCGGAATTGTGCAGGAAATAGTCGGCACCGAAGAGGAAGTTCTGGCTTGGGAAGCCGATTCCGCCGTTGTACTCTATATGTGCGCTTAATGCGCCGAGGGAAGAATCCTGCCAGAAATTCAGGCAGCGGGCAATCTCGAAATAACTGCCGCTGGCAAGGTGCTTTCCACCGCCTACTGCGCTGTTATCTCCATTGTAGTCGTAATCGACGAAGAAGAAAGTGTTGCCCCAGTTGTCTCCGTAGAAACCTTCGAGGGTGGTGGTGAAGTGTTCACGGCTGAAGTCGTAGAACGTCTGGAAGTTGGTCTGGGCATTTGCTCCTTGAGCGAATGCGAGTACTGCGATGGCTGCAGCGACAAAGATTTTTTTGGACATAAAATGTAATTTATGAACTAAATATGTTAATAATAAGGTTTTAATTTTCCGTAAGGGTGAGAAGGGAACTTACCTCCACATCTTCGGGGATGACCGCCGATTTGGGGCAGTCGGCAATGTCGATGATGAAGTTGGCGAAAACAGCCTTTGGATTGAACTGCTTTACCAGTCTCACTGCGGCGGATGCGGTGCCGCCGGTAGCAAGGATGTCATCGTGGATCAGCACCACGTCTTCCGGGCCGATGGCATCTGCATGGATTTCGATGGTGTCCGTGCCATATTCTTTGGCGTATGATTCGGATACGGTTTGAGCAGGAAGTTTGCCAGGCTTGCGAACGGGTACGAATCCCGCTCCGAGCCTGGCCGCCACCGCGGCACCGACAATGAATCCACGGGACTCTATGCCGGCAACCTTGGTTATGCCTTTGTCCTTATAGATGTTGCAAATCCTGTCCAAAACCTCTTTATAGGCCTTGGGATCTTTGAATAGCGTGGTCACATCGAAGAACTGGATTCCCTTCACGGGGAAATCCGGCACAACCCGGATGGATTCAGTCAGTTGTTTATCAGTCATTCTTTTCCAATCTGTTTACTTCGAAATCGACGGACTTGTCGCCGAGGGCGTTCTTTCCGAACTCATAGTCCTTGCCGGGGAGGACGGCATTCAGGATGATGCCTACCAGGGCGCCGACTGCGAGGCCGGAGAGCTTGGTGAAGCCGAGATCCAGACTGCCTGCCTGGCTGTAGGAGATGCCGATAGCAAGCACTAGGATGAGGGCCATTATGAGAACGTTGCGGGAAGACTTGAAATCTACCTGGTTCTCGACCACGTTGCGCACACCGACTGCGGAAATCATACCGTAGAGCACGAGGGAGACACCTCCGATGGTTGCAGCGGGCATTGCGCCGATCAGTGCGGAGAACTTAGGGCAGAAAGAAAGTATGATGGCGAAGCAGGCGGCGATGCGGATGACGCGGGGGTCATAGACTTTGGTGAGGTTGAGCACGCCGGTGTTTTCGCCGTATGTGGTATTTGCAGGGGCTCCGAAGAGGGAAGCCAGTGCGGTTGCGAGACCGTCGCCCATCAGGGTGCGGTGCAGGCCGGGATTCTCAAGATAGTTGATGCCGGTGGTGGAGGAGATTGCGCACATGTCGCCGATATGCTCCATCATGGTTGCGAGGGAGATGGGGATGATGGCGATGATGGCGGCGATGATCAGGCTCCAGTTAGGATTGTTGAACACGGCGATGGCGGTGTTCTCCCATTTGACGGGGAGGCCGATCCAGGCAGCTTCCTTGACTGCGCTGAAGTCGCACAGGCCGAAGCAGGCTGCCACTATATATGAACCAAGCACACCCAGCAGGATAGGGATGATCTTGATCATTCCCTTGCCCCAGATGTTGCAGACGATGATGATCGCGATTGCAAGGATGGCGATCCACCAGTTCTGGCCGCAGTTGTTGATTGCTGAGCCGGAGAGGATCAGGCCGATTGCAATGATGATGGGGCCGGTGACGATGGGAGGGAAGAAACGCATCACCTTCTGAGGGCCGAATGCTGCGAAGAGGCCTGCCAGGATGAAGTAGATGAGTCCTGCGCAGAAAACGCCGATGCAGGCGTAGGGGAGGGCCTGTGCCTGGGTGAGACCGCCGGCCATGCCCATCTGGACAACGGTTGCATAACCTCCGAGGAATGCGAAGGACGAACCGAGGAATGCGGGAACGCGCAACTTGGTGCAAATGTGGAAGATGAGAGTTCCCAGACCCGCGAACAGGAGAGTCGCAGACATGGAGAGTCCTGTGATGACAGGGACAAGAACCGTGGCTCCGAACATAGCGAACATGTGCTGGAGCCCGAGAGTGAGCATTTTCCCTGTTCCGAGGGTGCGTGCATCGTAGATGCCTTCAGTTTGTGATTTCGTCATAATTTATTGTTTTTGATGGTTTCTATTCCCATTCAATGGTTGCCGGCGGTTTGGAGCAGATGTCGTACACGACCCGGTTCACTCCCTTGACATCGCGGATGATGGCATTGGATACCTCCGCAAGGAAATCGTAGGGGAGCTGAGCCCAGTCGGCAGTCATTCCGTCCACTGACGTGACCGCGCGCAACACTATAGTATATTCGTATGTCCTTTCATCTCCCATCACGCCTACGCTCTTGATGGGAAGGAGGATGGTGGCAGCCTGCCACACATCGTCGTATAGATTCCAGCGCCTGAGGGCGCCGATGAAAACTGCGTCCGCTTCCTGCAGGATGGCTACCTTCTCGCGGGTAACCTCTCCCAGCACGCGTATTCCCAGTCCGGGGCCGGGGAAAGGGTGACGCCCGAGAATCTCGGGAACCAGCCCCAACGCCTTGCCAACCCGGCGGACTTCATCCTTGAAAAGAAGGCGCAACGGCTCCACCACCCCGAGTTTCATCTCCTTGGGCAGTCCACCAACATTATGGTGACTCTTGATGGTGACCGATGCTCCGGGCACTGCAGAAGACTCGATTACATCGGGATATATGGTGCCCTGGGCAAGCCAGCGCACGTTTTCTATCTTAGCGGCCTCTGCATTGAAGACCTCTACGAAGTCTTTGCCAATGGCCTTGCGTTTCTGTTCGGGCTCGATGATGCCGGCGAGGTCGCCGAAGAAGCGGTCGGCCGCCTGCACTCCCTTCACGTTGAGCCCCATGCCCTTGTAGGATTCGAGCACGGATGAGAACTCATCCTTTCGGAGAAGCCCGCTGTCGACGAAGATGCAGTGGAGCTGCGATCCTATCGCCTTGTGAAGCAGCAGGGCGGCAACCGAGGAATCCACTCCTCCCGAGAGGCCGAGCACCACGTTGTCGGTGCCTATCTGCTTCTTTAGGGCGGCTACGGTGGATTCTATGAAACTGTCCGGAGTCCAGTCGCCGGCGCATCCGCAGATGCCCAGGACGAAATTGCGGAGAATCTGCCTGCCGAACTCGCTATGATGCACCTCGGCATGGAATTGTATGCCCCACACGGGCTTGCCTTCCACCCGGAAGGCTGCATTTCCCACGCTCGCCGTGGATGCTATCACCTTGTAGCCTTCAGGAAGGGAGTTGATGGTGTCGCCATGGCTCATCCATACCTGGCTTTCGGAGGGAATGCCTTTCAGAAGCGCGTCTTCCGCGTCTTTTACGCTCAGAATGGCACGCCCGTACTCCCGGGTGCCGGAGTTGGCGACGTTCCCGCCTTTGCTCCATGCAAGCCACTGTGCGCCGTAGCAGATTCCGAGCAACGGCATGCCGGCGGGAACTCCGCCCAGGTCGGGCTGGGGAGCATTTTCCGCACAGACGCTGGCCGGGCTTCCGGAGAGCACTATGCCTTTGATGTCGGGGGTTATGGACGGGATCTTATTGAAGGGAACGATATCGCAGTACACGTTCATCTCGCGGATGCGACGTGCAATTAACATTGTGTACTGCGATCCGAAATCCAGAATAAGTATCCTTTCCATCTACTTATTGTAATTAGGCGCGGGTTTGGCGATTATAAGGTCGTGAGGATGATTCTCGATGACTCCGTTGGAGGTGATGCGGACGAATCTGGCGTTCCAGAGTTCTTCTATTGTGTGAGCACCGCAATAGCCCATGCCGGAACGCAGGCCTCCGATAAGCTGGTAGAGTATGTCGCCAACGGGACCCTTGTAGGGGACTTTGCCCACGATTCCTTCGGGCACGAGTTTCATTGCTCCGGTCTGGAAGTAACGGTCGCGGGAGCCTGCTTCCATCGCGTCGATGGAGCCCATTCCGCGGTAAACCTTGAACTTTTTGCCGTTCTTGAAATCTTCTATGATGTCGCCGGGCGTTTCGTCGGCTCCGGCGAGGATGGATCCGCACATTACGGTGGAGGCGCCTGCCGCCAGGGCCTTGACTATATCGCCGCTATAGCGCAGACCGCCGTCGGCGATGATGGGAACTCCATAGGGCTTGGCCGCTTCGGCAGCATCGTATATTGCAGTCAGCTGAGGCACTCCCACACCTGCCACCACGCGGGTGGTGCAGATGGAACCGGGGCCTATGCCCACCTTGACTGCATCTGCGCCGGCTTCGATGAGGTCGCGCGTGCCTTCTGCTGTGGCAACGTTGCCAACCACCACGTCGATACCCTGGAATGCCTTCTTGATCTTCTTGAGAGCACTCACGACGCCCTTGCTGTGGCCATGGGCGGAGTCGAGCACTATTGCGTCGACGCCTGCATCCACCAGAAGCCCGGCGCGGTTCACCGCATCTGCCGTGATGCCGACACCTGCCGCAACCTTGAAGCCAGCGGCTTTGGTCTTGGCAACCTCCTCCGCCTGGCGCTCGGCCGTCATATTCTTATGAAGAACCCCTATGCCGCCTTCTTTTGCAAGAGCTATGGCCATAGGGGCTTCCGTGACGGTATCCATTGCCGCAGAGGCGATAGGGATATCCAACGATATGCTCTTTGTGAATTGCGTTTTGAGGGAAACTTCCCTAGGCAGTACCTCGGACCAGGCCGGAACCAGAAGTACATCGTCGAAGGTTAAACCTTCTTGCTGAATGCGATTTTCGGTAAAAGACATTGTTCCTAACTTCCAAGTGACAAAGGTAACCAAAAACTCGCGCCCCTGCAAGAGAAACGCGAGTAATTATCCACAAGTTTTCAACAAAGGATTATTTGAGCAATTCTTCGCTTCGGGCGATGAAATCCGCGAGCGCTTTGCCCTTGAGAAGACCTGATCCGAGAAGCGCCAGGTCGATAACCTGATGCAGCAGAGGGGATTCCTTGTCCTTGCTCTCCCAGATGCGGGCGATGAGGGGGTTCTCCATGTTAACCTTTATGTCGAACGACTCAGGCATCTGGCCATAGAAGTTCATGCCTCCGCCAAGGGCGCTCATCTCGCGGTAGCGGCGCATGAATTCGTTGCGGGTGATAAGGACAGGAGCCGAGGTCTCGCCCAGATTCTCGGGCTCGATCATATACTCGTTGCCTTCGGGAAGGACTGCCTTGAAGAGTTCGTCCAGGGCTTTCTTGTCGTCTTCGCTCATTTCGGGCTTGACCCTGTCTTCCTTTGGAATCAGATTCGACACCGAATCGGAATCTACCCGGGCAAAGCGGGCATCCTTCAGTTTCTGCTCCAGGAGGTTGACAAAGTGGGAGTCCAGCTCGCAGTCCATCAGCAGCACATCGTAGCCAAGTTTCTTTGCGGCCTCGATCTGGGTATACTGCGCGTCCAGATTGGTGGCATAGAGATATACCACTTTCTTGTCTTTGTCGGTCTGTTCGGTTTCTATGCCCTTGCGGTAGTCTTCGAAGCTGAAGTACTTGCCGTCGGTATTCTTGAACAGGGCGAAGTTCATTGCACGTTCGCAGAACTTTTCGTCGGAGAGCATGCCATATTCGATGAAGAGCTTGAGGTTGTCCCACTTTTCTTCAAACTGCTGGCGCTGCTCCTTGAATATCTCCTCCAGGCGGTCTGCCACCTTCTTTGTAATATAGGTAGATATCTTCTTGACGTTGGCATCGCTCTGGAGATAGCTGCGGCTTACGTTCAGGGGGATGTCCGGAGAGTCGATCACTCCGTGAAGCAGGGTAAGGAAGTCCGGCACTATGTTGTCTACATGGTCGGTGACGAACATCTGGTTGCAGTAGAGTTGTATCTTGTTCTTGTCGATGGCCATGCGCTCCTTGATCTTGGGGAAGTAGAGCACACCGGTGAGGTTGAAGGGATAATCCACGTTGAGGTGGATCCAGAACATGGGCTCTTCATCAAAAGGATACAGGGCTTTGTAGAAGCTCTTGTAATCTTCTTCCTTCAGCTCCGAGGGGGCCTTCGTCCATATCGGCTCTATGCTGTTGATGACGTTGTCCTCGTCTTTCTCGACCTCCTTGCCATCCTTCCACTCGGTTTTCTTGCCGAAGACTATCGGCACGGGCATGAACTTGCAGTATTTGCCAAGAAGCTGGGAGATGCGTCCCTTTGCCGCGAACTCGTCGCTGTCTTTGTCGAGGTAGAGGGTGATGACGGTACCGCGGTCTTCCTTCTTGCATTCTTCCATGTTATACTCGGGAGAACCGTCGCATGTCCACTTTACAGCCTTTGCACCATCTTTCCAGGAAAGGGTTTCGATGGTCACCTTCTCGCTCACCATGAATGCGGAGTAGAAACCGAGGCCGAAATGGCCGATGATGTTCTGGTCCTTGTATTTCTCGAGGAATTCCCCTGCGGAGGAGAAAGCTATCTGGTTGATATATTTGTCGACCTCTTCTGCGGTCATGCCGATGCCGCGGTCTATGACCTTGAGGGTCTTCTTTTTCTCGTCGAGTGCGATCTCGACCTTGAGCTCGCCGAGCTCGCCCTTGAATTCGCCGTTCGAAGCCAGGACTTTTAGTTTCTGGGTAGCATCAACCGCGTTTGCCACAAGTTCGCGGAGGAATATCTCGTGGTCTGAATACAGGAATTGCTTGATTACTGGAAATATATTCTCGGTGGTAACGCCGATCTTGCCTTGCAGTTTTTCTTTAGCCATAACAAAAAATCGTTTCAGTTTTTCTGCTGAAACGATTTCAAATTATATTCCAGTGACAATTTGTCAATAAGAGATATCGTCACCTTTAAAAGTCGTGGTCACGCTGTCCAGCAACTGGGAATCCTTGTAAGTCTTAAGCAAGACATCCCCAAAGGAGAGCAGCCTGCGCTGCGTGGTATAACCCAGGCCTTCCATCATCACCGGAATGGTTCTCAGGCTGAATTCAAGTTTGGAGGAACTGAACTCTGCCGTGAAACCGTTCCCCTCATCGTATAAGCCGGTGAAAACTGAGAGCAGATTTGCAAACTTCTCCTCGTTTCTCCCTGTCATGACGATTGTGCCGGCAAAGGAAACAGCCCCTGTGCCGGTGCTGGTAAAGGACCAGGTGCTGTCTGCGGTCCGCTGGATATCCATCTCCGTGATGGAATAGCCGAAACGCTCTGCAAAAGCCTCAGGCGTGATAAGGGTGTCGAACCCGGCCGTCAGAATTGTATCCTTATGCTGGATGTCTATGTCCACTAGAGTAAGCGCGGCAGCTATGCCGGAGTTGTTCAGGAGTTCTACATTGAGGGATGCCAGATTGGCGGGAGTCCTGTTGGATGAGTATTCGCTCTTGTATGTGCAGGCTGACAATGCGATGGCAGCAGCTGCAATGATAAATACCTTTTTCATATCCTTTCCTCTTTAAAACCTGAAACCTATTCCTCCGTGAGCCCAGTTGACCGCTGTCCCCAGGCAGGCTTCGGCAAAGCAGAAGACCCTGCCGCCGAATTCTACACCTATTGGCACGAATTCAACTTCGAAGGATAGCTTTTCCTTCATATTGTCGAAACCCTGGTAGATTCCGGCTCCGACCGATACGCCCATATACAGCGACAGGGCGCCTTTGTTGTAATAGCTGACATGGGCAGAAGGCATGACTATTATGCTCGTGCCCTTGCGCTCCGCCTTCACCGCGTCCGTGATGCCGTCCATCCGTTTGTTGGAATATGCGCTGTACAGCACTTCGGCCCCGCAGCTCAGCCAGTAGTTAACCTGATACAGGCACTCGGCCGTGATGGGAGGGATGACCTCGGTATCTGAAAAATAATCATCGTAAATGCCCTGGAGCCCATAGTGGCCGGGATTGATTCCATCCACAAACTTCTCGATGCCTGCACCCGGTAATCCTGCGCCCAGACGCACCGAAAAACGGTACCCATCATTCTGCTGGGCAAGAGATAGGCAGCTGATGAACAGGCAGGCTGCAATAATCAGTGTTCTTTTCATTACTTTATGCTTTTTGACGAAAGTTTCGCAAGGTCGTCCTCAGCCTTTACTTTGTCTATGATGGCTGCCACGATCTTGAACGTCCTGGAGTCCTTTGTATAAGTTGCCGGCGTGACGAACTTGACGCGCCCCTGCCGCTGAAGTTTCTGGGCAGTGGCCTTTTTCTTGGATGAGTCGGGATCATAAACCGCGATGGGATTCCCTCCGAACATGCCGACTATCTTCATGCAGGGGATGTCCGTCTCACCGTCGCCGAAGTAAATCATGTGCGAGAAGGGGATGCGTTTCTTGTCGTCTGCGATGCTGGCGTTCACCATCTTGGAATCGTGCTGGCTGGTGATGCCTTTGCTGATCTTGAACAGGAACTGGGTCTTTGCGGTGTGATCGACCGCAATTCCGGGCCATTCCGCTACACCGTCCTCATTATAAATAAAGGTGCCGGCATAGATGTGATGGAATTCCTTTGCAATCGGGGAACCTTCGATAATCTCTTTCAGGCCAGACGAATTGATGTAGTGCTCCACCCGCACGCCCTTCTGCCTGCCATACTCGTTCACCAACCCGAACCACTCCTTCACGCCCTCATAAAGCTCTATATGTTTGCCGAACTCCTTGAACTTGCTCCGGCGGAGGGGTATGCCTGCCTTGCGGGCTTCGTCGAACATGAGCTTCATGTAGGCAAGCACGTTGCTGGCGTCCTGACCGACTGCAATGCCGTCGCTCATCTTCCAGAATTCTTCTTTTGTTTTCCCTACGGCCTGGATGAACCCGAATTCCTGCATATTGCCCGGGGAAAGGGTGCCGTCGAAGTCATAGATAAGTGCAACTATAGGTTTTTTTGCCATTGTTTTTACCCCTGATTATCAAATTTCGCCACAAATCTAAGCAAATTTCGCCACATACTTCCCTTTTTTCTTGCAGGCCAGGGGATTCGGGCTTAATTTTGTTCAAAAGAAGAAATCATTTCTATCTATAATTATGTACAAAAGACCTGAGGCTCCCAGAGCCGAACACTACCTGAGCAAGCTGCAGAAATCCATGGCCACTTGGTGGGACGGACTTGCAGTATGCGACTACCACGGGCAGCAATACACCTTTGGAGAACTTGCCCGTAAGATCGAAAGAATCCACCTTGCCTTCGAGGCGGTGGGAATAAAGAAAGGCGACAAGATTACCCTCTGCGGCAAGAATTCCGCCAACTGGGCTGTTTCTTTCCTGTCAATTTCCACATATGAGGCGGTTGTGGTTCCGCTTCTTGCAGACTTCCTCCCCGAAGCCGTGGAGCGCCTGACCGACCACTCGGACAGCATAGCCCTTTTCACGGATCCCGAGATGTTCGAGAAACTTGATGTCAGCAAGATGCCCAAGCTGCGCTACGTGATCAGCCTCGCCGACTTTACGCCCCTGTGGGGTGCGGACGATGTCCTCACCAAGGCCTATGCCACCCTTGACGATCGTTTCAATGCCAAGTTCCCCGGTGGCTTCGATGCCTCCAAGGTGAACTACCCCACCGATAACGACACTGAACTCAACGTCATCAACTACACCTCCGGCTCCACCGGCAATCCCAAGGGTGTGATGCTCCGCTACGAATGCTTCAGCGCTACCATCGATTTCGGCCAGCGCTATATTCCCTGCAGCAATGCCGACAACATCGTTTCAATGCTGCCCATGGGGCATATCTACGGACTTACCTATGAGTTCCTCTATCCGCTCATCAGCGGAGTGACCGTCTACTATCTTGGCAAGACCCCTTCTCCTTCACTGCTTCTGAAGGCCATGCAGGAGGTGCAGCCCTATATAGTCATCACCGTTCCTCTCGTAATGGAGAAGGTGTACAAATCTTCCATCAAGCCGGTCCTCGGCAAATGGTACATGAAGGTACTTACCGCTATCCCCGGAATCAGCGGCGTAATATATAAAAAGGTAGGTGAAAAACTTCAATCTGCATTCGGCGGAAAGGTGCGCGAGTTCGTCATGGGCGGCGCGGCCCTCAACCCCGAAGTGGAACATTGCTTCCGCAAAATCAAGCTTCCTTATACCGTTGGTTACGGCATGACGGAGGCTGCCCCGCTACTTGCCTACGAACACCCTGTTGATTACGCCCCCGGCTCCTGTGGCAAGGCAGTCGACTGTGCCGATGTGCGCATCGATTCCGAAGATCCCGAGAACATCGCCGGAGAAATCCAGGCGAAGGGTACCAATGTCTGCAGCGGATACTACAAGTATCCCGAGGCCGATTCCGCAGTTTTCACTGAGGATGGCTACCTGCACACCGGCGACCTTGGAACCATTGACGCCAATGGCAATATCTTCATCCGCGGCCGCTCGAAGAGCATGATCCTCGGCCCTAACGGGCAGAATATCTATCCCGAAGAAGTGGAAGCTGCCGTGAATCAGCGTCAGTTCGTTGCCGAAAGCGTGGTTGTGGACCGCGCCGGCAAGCTGGTTGCACTTGTTTATCTCGATGCGGACGGCATCAAGAAGGCGGGCCTCGACGAAGAAGCCATCTCGGACATTCCCGAGCAGGTGCGTCGCGGCGCCAACAGGCACCTTCCTTCCTACAGCCAGATAACAAAGGTGGAAGTTGTGCTTCAGCCCTTCGAGAAAACTCCGAAGATGAGCATCAAGCGTTTCCTTTACAAATAGTCTTGAACTAATCTTCATTTTTGCTATATTTGTGGAGAAGAAACTCCACAGATAATGAAACTAAAGAATCTATTGCTTATCGCCGCCGGCACTCTGCTGCTGACGGCGAATGCTGTTTATGCTGCTTCCAAGGCAAAGAAGACAGCTGTTCCTGCAGAAGTTAAAATGACCAAGCAGGCCCTCCAGGACAAGATCCGCGGAGCCTGGGCCGGGCAGGTCATAGGATGCACGTACGGCGGCCCCACCGAGTTCAAGTACTCCAATTTTATCCCGGACGCCTATCCTATCGACTGGAACGAGCATCTGGTAAAGTGGTGGTACGATCATTCCCCGGGTCTTTATGACGATATCTACATGGACCTCACCTTTGTCGAGGTTTTCGACAAGGAGGGCCTAGATGCCCCTGTCGAATCCTTTGCAAAGGCCTTCGCCTATGCAGGATATCCTCTCTGGCATGCCAATCTTCAGGCTCGCTATAACATTCTCCAGGGCATCATGCCCCCCGAATCCGGCCATTGGAAGAACAATACCCACGCAGATGATATCGACTTCCAGATCGAGGCAGACTACGCCGGTATAATGGCCCCTGGTATGGTGAACAGCGCCGTTAAATATACCGACGAGATCGGCCATATCATGAACTACGGCGATGGATGGTACGGCGGAGTGTATGTGGCTGCCATGTATGCCCTCGCTTTCGTCACCGACGATATCCCCTTTATCGTCAAGGAAGCCCTCAAGACCATTCCTGCCCAGAGTAAATACTACAAATGTATGGCAGATGTGATCAAGTGGTGGGAGAAGTATCCGGACAACTGGCACATCACCTGGGCACTGGCTAATGAGAAGTATGGCTACGACATCGGCTGCCCCAGCGGATTCAATTCCGCTTTCAATATAGATGCTGTCATCAACAGTGCCTATATAATAATCGGCCTGCTCTATGGCAACGGCAATTTCTACCGTACCATCGACATTTCCACCCGTTGCGGCTACGATTCCGACTGCAACCCTGCATCCGCAGGCGGCATCCTCGGCACCGTGCTGGGCTTCAACAAGATTCCGGAATACTGGAAGACTTCTATCTACGAAGTGGAGGATATTGACTTCAAGTACACGGATATCTCCCTGAACCGCGCCTGCAAGATGAGTTTCAAGCAGGCTCTCCAGGTAATCGAGCTTGGGGGAGGCAGCACAGACGGCCCTTCTGTTACCATAAAGACCCAGAAAGCTCAGGCAGTGCGCCTGGAGCAAAGCTTCGATGGCTACTGGCCGGTTGCAAAGAAGGATATCAAGAAGACTCCCTGGCAGATGGGAGAGTATGCTTTCAACGGCAAGGGTGCCATCCTGACTTATCATTTCACTCTTCCCAAGCCCTACAACGTTACTGATTATCAGGCGAATGTGGAGGTCTGGGTAGACGGCTCTCTCTACAAGACCGTCAAGCTACCCAGCGCGGGCAACGGACAGACACGCGAGATCTGCGGCATCTGGGATCTTCCT
>DGUE01000144.1:0-1269 GCA_002393895.1 Bacteroidales bacterium UBA4318 | reverse complement strand
ACAAATGAAAAAGATCCTCCTGAGCCTGGCTGCCCTGATTCTGGCGCTGCCCTCATTCTCAACCAGTTCCAAATCCGTATTCCAGGCTTTTCAGAATCCGTCCGATGCCTACCGGCCATATGTCCGCTGGTGGTGGAATGGCGACTGTGTGGATGAAGCCGAAATCCGCCGCGAACTGAATCTGCTCAAAGAAGCAGGCATAGCCGGTGTGGAGATCAACCCCATCTCCTTCCCCGGGCGTCCCGATGATGCGGTGGGCCGCAAATCCCTCGTCTGGCTGAGCGATGAATGGATAGATATGCTCGGCGTAGCCTTCGACGAAGCCAAGAAACTTGGCATGACCTGCGACCTGATCGTGGGCTCTGGCTGGCCCTTTGGCGCTGAATCCCTCCCTCGCGAAGAGAGAGCCTCGGTTGTCCGCACCCTCTGCGACAAGGCGACCGGGGGAGCGATGTACGACAAATCCCTCTTCCACATCTATAAGGAGCTGGATCCCAAATCCTCCGTTCCCAATCCCAGCCGCACTCCGGAACTGATGCAGGTGCTGCTCGTGCCGGACCCTATCAACGATCTTTCCGAAGCCAGGGATATCACCGACAAGGTTAAAAATGGCGTGTTGAGGATAAAGATCCCCGCCGGCAAATGGCAGGTCTATTATATGGTGAAGTACAATTCCTTCGCCAGCGTGATAAACGGTGCTCCCGGAGCCGCCGGCCCCATACTGGATCACATGAACGCTGAGGCTGTGCGTAAGTATCTGGACAGGATGTCCGACCGCATCGAGGCTAAACTGGGCCCTCTTTCAAAGCACCTGCGCGCATTCTTCGTGGACAGCATGGAGCTGGAAGGCGCCAACTGGACCTCGGATTTCGCAGATGAGTTCAAGGCCCGCAGAGGGTATGAGATCCTTCCATGGCTGCCATTCACCATGTTCAAGCTCCGCCGTCTGGGCGAGGTTGAGGACTTCAACTACGGCTGCGCCAAGGGCGAGAAGTTCCAGAACCAGGTGGAACGCGCCCGCTATGATTTCGAACTCACCAAAGCCGAGTTGCTTGAGGAACGCTTCTTCAAGGTTTATGAGCAGTGGGCCCGCGAAAAGGGCGTGAAATCCCGTGCCCAGGGCTATGGATGCGGCTTCTTTATCGAAGAGACTTCCATGGGCCTGGATATTCCCGAAGGGGAGTCCTGGACCACCAACTGGCTGCGCCATGTGGTCGGTGAGGAGATGGGCGACGAGGACTACCGTCGCGGCCGCGGCTATACCATGAT
>DGUE01000123.1:943-3471 GCA_002393895.1 Bacteroidales bacterium UBA4318 | reverse complement strand
CCGACATCGCCCTGGCAGTGGAAGGAATGAAGCGTGGAGCGTTTGACTTCATCGTGAAGCCTTGGGACAATGAGAAACTGATTGATGTGCTGACGGCAGCGAGGGATAAAGCCAGGAAGGCAATGAAGCGGGATGGTCGGAAGGCCGATGCACCTTCGGGCGACAGTCCGATGTTTTGGGGCTCTTCCAAGCCGATGGCGGCCATCCGGAAAACGATGGACAAGATTGCTCCCACCGATGCCACGGTGCTCATTACCGGCGAGAACGGTACCGGCAAGGATGTGCTGGCACGGGAGATTCACGTGCATAGTCTTCGGAGCGGCAAGCCGATGGTGGCCGTCGATGCGGGGGCCATTACGGAGACGCTGTTTGAGAGTGAACTCTTCGGCCACGTGAAGGGCGCTTTCACGGATGCACACACGGATCACATCGGCAAGTTCGAGCAGGCCGATGGCGGGACACTGTTCCTGGATGAAATCGGCAATATCCCGCTGCACCTGCAGGCCAAGCTGCTGCGGGTGATTCAGAACCGGAGTGTAGTTCGTGTGGGCGGCTCCCAGGCCATTCCCGTGAACATCCGGCTGATTTGCGCAACCAATATGGACTTGGAGCAACTGGTCCGGGAAGGACGGTTCCGGGAGGATCTGTATTATCGCATCAATACCGTTCATATCGCCTTGCCTGCACTTCGGGAGCGGAAAGAGGACATCGTGTCGCTGGCGCAACTGTTCCTGGAGCGCTTCGCGCAGAAATATCATCGCCCTTTGACGGGGATCGCTCCGGACGCGGTGGAGATGCTTATGGACGGCCGCTGGAGCGGCAATATCCGTGAGCTGCAGAATGTGATCGAAAAAGCAGTCATTCTTTCTGAGGGTCGCGAACTTACGGCGAAAGACATACAGCTGGAGTCGGTGGCCAAACCGGTCGGAACTACCATCAAGGCTGTGAGCGAGGCCGAGGAAGAAAGGCTGGTCCGAGAGGCGATTGCCCGGACGGACGGCAATATTTCAGCTGCGGCCAAGATGCTGGGTGTGAGTCGGCCCACGCTGTATGCTAAACTGAAGAAGTACGGACTATGACTTTTACTGTCTGGCATATCATCGGAGTTGCTGTTATCGTTGCCATTGTGGTTGCGGTGATTGCCACCATCCGTGTGCGCCAGAAGGATATCAGGAAGGTAGCATATATGATGGACGCCCTGGAGGATGGTGAGCTGAACTTCCGTTTCCAGGAAAAAAACAAGTTCAATCGCACCCTCAACCGCATCCGCACCATCTTCGAGAAGCAGCGGCAGGCCCACGAGCAGGATTCCTGGACAAAGCTCATACGCGTGCTTACGCACGAGATTATGAATACGGTGTCACCGATTGCATCGCTCTCCGACGCGATGGCCAAGTCTGTCGATGAAAACGGCCATAGCGAGTTGAATATCAAGGCAGGACTGGAGACCATTTCGGATTCGTCGAAGAACCTGATTGGCTTCGTGCAAACATACCGGCAACTCTCCGGTGTGGCAAAGCCGATTCGCAAGGCGTTGGATCTGCGGGAGCTGATGGATAGTGTCATCGGCCTGAACAGCGAGTTTGCCGCCAGTTGTGGCGCCACATGCAAGTATCGGCCGGAGGAGGATGACCTGATGATTTATGCCGATGAGGGACAAATCTCGCAGATCCTCATCAATCTCATTAAAAACGCCCTGCAGGCCGGCGCGAAGCACATCGACATTACTGCCAGGATGGGCAAGGATGATGACGTAATTATCCAGGTGGCTAACGACGGCGATCCCATTCCTGTATCTGCCCAGGAGCAAATCTTCATTCCGTTCTACACCACGAAGAAGGAGGGCTCAGGCATAGGCCTCAGCATCTCCCGTCAGATTATGCGGAACCACAACGGCAGCATTGAGCTGGTGAGGAGTGATGCCCAGCAAACCGTATTTGAGTTGCGGTTCAGGTAGTCTCCGTAGGAGAAAACTGTAAAGAAAAGTGTAAAGGGAGTGTAAAGCTTTACAGGCTTTACACTCCCTTCTTTTTGCATTTATTATTGATAGTCAATAGGTTATAACTTTTGGCATGGTCGGTGCGATTGAAGAATGTGTAAAGCAATAAACTATATGAACAATCTTATCATTAAATGTGTGGTTCTGGCTCTGGCGCCCGCTGTGACAGTGTGCGCCAGTGCCCAAACTGCGATGTCCCTGAAGGAATGTATGGAGTACGCCATCTCAAATTCCACAAAGATCCGCATCCAGCAGGCGGCCACCGGTGATGCGCAGATCAGCCGGCGGGATGCGGCGCTTGCGCTATTTACCCCGCAGATCAGTGCGCAGACCTATGCGTACTACAACTTCGGCCGCAGCATCGACCCGCAGACCAATACGTATTTCAACACGAAGTCGTTTCATAACAACTATGGCGTGAGTGCAGGGTACGATCTGTTTGATGGCTTTAAGGCGGTGAACAATTACAAGATTTCGAAGACAGGAATGCTGATTGCCGACTCCCAGGAGAAGCAGGTTGAGGCCGATA
>DGUE01000123.1:617-876 GCA_002393895.1 Bacteroidales bacterium UBA4318 | reverse complement strand
TGGCGGTGATGGAGGCGTACTACAATGTGGTCTATTACAAGCGTTTATGCGACGTGTACGAGGAGCAGGTGGCTGTGGCCGAGCAGGCTTTGGCTAAAGCAAAACGTCAGGAGGAACTGGGCCAGAAAGGCCACGCCGATGTGATCCAGATGGAAGCCGACCTGGCCGACCGCCAGTACGACTTGACGAATACCCACAATATGTACCAGGACCAGAAGATGACGCTTGCGGATCTGATGTTCTGGCCGGTGGATGAAGA
>DGUE01000123.1:0-494 GCA_002393895.1 Bacteroidales bacterium UBA4318 | reverse complement strand
TCCGTAGTGTCCTTTGCCCTCGACCACAATCCCGCCGTCCAGGTAGCTTCCTGGCAGGCACTCAACGCCAAGCGTGAACTTAATACCGCCAAGTGCCAGTTGCTGCCAAGCGTTGGCCTGTATGCAGGCTGGAGCACCAGTTACTATACCTATCAGGGTTCTCAGACTGCGCCATTCGGAGACCAATTCCGGAATAACGGCGGTGAATATGTTGAGATATCTTTGCAAATTCCCATCTGGAGCCGTCTGAGCAGGCATTCTGCCATTAGTCGCCGACAGCACGCCCTGGACAAGGCCACGGCCGAACTGGACCAGAAGCGCCGCGACGTGGAAAGCGAAGTCCGCAGGGCCATCCAGGACCGCGACGGAGCCGCCACAGCCTATGAGCAGGCGCAGCGAAAGGCTGAGGTGCAGGCCGAGGCCTACACCCTGAACTTGAAGAAACTGGAACAGGGTCTCATCTCCCCGTTGGAGTTCCAGACCGCGAACAACAA
>DGUE01000106.1:2587-3368 GCA_002393895.1 Bacteroidales bacterium UBA4318 | reverse complement strand
AATGATAGGAGGGCGTGTTTGTCAGTGCATATTCCGGCGATACCCGTTCACCAATTCCGATGATATCCGTTCACTCGGTTGGTGGTTTTCTATATCGTCGGCAAAGTTAATATTTTTTTCTGAGACTTTCACCAGACAGTGAAAATCTCCTTGATTTATGTGCAATTCTATCCAGGCATGCCTCTGCAATCAGTTCGCTTTGGAAGACTCCATACCAGTCGGCGACAGGCAGTTGGCTTGTCAGGATGAGTGCCTTCCTGTTGTATCTGTCGTCGATGATTTGCTCGAAGTCGTGCTGCGTCTGCCCCTCTAGCCTGACCATTCCGAAGTCGTCTATGATGACCAGACCGTGGTCTGAGAGTTTCCGGAAGAAGTTGGCCTCCCGTCCTTCCAGCCTCACCAGCCTCAGGTTCTCTATGAGCGTGTTCATGGTGAAGTAGAGGGTCTTGATTCCTTGCCTGCAGGCGCGTTCGCCTAGGGCACAGGCGAAGTAGGACTTGCCCGTGCCCGTAGGACCGCAGATGATGATGGTCCGCCCGTCCCTGATGTAGCCGCCGGTTGCGAGGTCGGCCGCCTCCGCTGCGGGAATCCCGCGCGTGGTGTCCGTCTCCAGCTCCTCCATGGTGGCCTTCAGCCGGAAACCGGCGTTCCTGATGAGCCTGGCGATGCGGTTCGCCTGGCGGGTGTCACGCTCATGCTGCAGCATAAGCTGCATGCCGTCGCGCAGTGATAGTTTGTCGAGCCGGTGCGTCTCTTCGAGCGACGTCCAGCATCCTGCCAT
>DGUE01000106.1:504-2514 GCA_002393895.1 Bacteroidales bacterium UBA4318 | reverse complement strand
CCCTTACGGTTTCGTCTGTCATAATTCCGTGTGCTTTGTTGGTTTGATGATTGGTTGATGGTTGGCTACTTGAAGTATCCGCTTCCCCGCATGTTGGCGTGGTCCGTGGGGACGGGTGCGAACAGGCAGGGCTCGTCGGATGACTGCATGAGATAGTTGTTCTTGAGGATGGCCTCGAACTTCTTGTACGTGAAGATGCGGTTGTCGAGGCACTGTCGGCATGTGAGGTCCACCAGCTCGCCCTCGTACTTCTTGTACGACGATAGTATGGCCGCGCAGAGGCGGTAGTACACCTCCTCGGGCTTGTTGGTGCGCTGCGGGTTGAAAATCTCCTCGATGTAGGCCTTGCAGTCCTCCGACTTCCTGCCCGCCCACGACACATAGTTTGCCGCGGAGCGTTCCAGGATGGCGTTCGACTTGGAGGCCAGATGCTCCTCAACGTATGTGTGACCGTAGACGTGGCTGCGGTCATGGGTGGCCACCAGATTGTTGTCGACATAAATCTTCACCCATGAGCGCGTGAAGATGACCCTGGCCATCCTCCCGATGTGGACGTAGGGGGCGCTGTAGAAGTGCGTGACTTTGTCGTGGCGCAACTCGACGAAGTTGTTGCTCCCCACCTTCAGGTCGGCGTAGTAGCGCATCTCGAAGATGGTGTCGGGAAGGGGCTGAAGCAGCGGTCTCTCCATCGCGTGGAAGCGTTCCTCCCGGGTGTAGGGGCGCTTCTGCATGCGGGTCTGGTTGAGTTTCGTGTTGAGCTCGCCCACGGCCTTGTTCAGCTCTTGCAGCGAGTGGAACTCCCGTCCCCTGAGCCTCGCGGCTATCCGGTTGTAGGTGATGCGCACGGCGTCTTCCACGAGCGCCTTCTGGGTAGGCTCCCCGGGGTCGCAGGGCAGCACGGTGAAGCGGTAGTGGTTTCCCATGTCGCGGAGGGCGGCGTTGAGCGTGGGCTCGTGCCTGTCGGGCTTGATGACTGCGGCCTTCAGGTTGTCGGGCGTGACTATCGGCGGCACGCCGCCGAGGTGCTCCAGGCACATGCGCAGGGCGAAGAGGAAGTCCTCCGTGCGCTGCGAGGGGACGCACCAGACGAAGATGTAGTCGCTGTAGGGCATGCAACCGACGAACACCTCCGCCTTGACCACCTCCCCCGTCTCCAGGTCGACATACGGGAGCTTGTCGCCCGCGAAGTCCACCATCAGTTTCTCACCTGGCTTGTAGGTCGTCGCCAGCACCGTGGTGACGTCCTTCTGGGCCACGAGATTCTGTTTCAGGTGGTCGTAGAACTGCGACTTGCCGTAGCCGTCGGGGTGTGTCTGGCGGTACTCCTCCCACAGTAGCTGGCGGGTGACGTGCAGCTTGCGGTCGGAGAGCTGTTCGCGGAAATAGGGAAGAAGGCGCAGGAACTCCTCCATGCGCTTGTCGGTGTAGGCCGGGCTGCCAGCATGGAACATGCGCTCCAGCTCGGGATCGTCAACGGCCAGCAGGTCGTCCATCTTCCATCCGTTGGACCTGATGGTCTGCATGTAGCCGTTGACCGTTTCTTTGTTGATTGGTAACTTGCGGGCTATGCCGCGGTTTGACTCGCCCAGCTGCTTCAGCTGGATCACTTGCTTGATTAGGCTCATTTCCTTTACTGTTCCTGCCATTGTCGTACTGGTGATTGATGTATGCATTCCAGTACAAAGATAATGGAAGACCAACGCAAGGTGAACGGGTATCGGCCGGAAAAGGACTGCCGGCGCGGCATCCGCCTGCTTTCCGAATGAACGGGCATGGGCCGGAAAAAGGCCACGGCCTTCCGCGTATGCCGTCGTCGGGAGCGAACGGACATGCGGCGGAAAAAGAATGTCACATACAACAGCCGTCCCCATCGGAAATGAACGGGTATCGGGCGGAATCGCTTCCAGACCTACCGCCATTTGAACGGGTATCGGGCGGAAAAATGCCGATTCCGCACCTCCGTTTTTGAGGCGAACGGATATGCGGCGGAAAAAAGTCGCTCGAATGTCC
>DGUE01000106.1:0-449 GCA_002393895.1 Bacteroidales bacterium UBA4318 | reverse complement strand
TCGAATGTCCAAAATGTCCATTTTTTCATTCTTTTTCTGAATGAATGGACATCAAAATGTGGCATTTTCACACCTCATTGGAGCCTTGAAGAGCCCCCGGAATTTGAACGGGTATGGGGCGGATTATGCAACTTATTTGTTAACCCTCAAAATTTTATCTTGTCCATGATTTCCTCAATCTGCTCTGCTATTCTCTCCTGCTCTTGATATGGTGGGATGCCAACCAACAAAGAATAGAAGATTTCTTTGTTCAAATGAGGTATAGCTGCGCCTTTCTTTGAGTTGCGTAGCAGGTCTTTGTAAAACTGAATGAAGTAAAGCACATAAGGTAGGTACATGTTTTCACTGACCCATAATTGCTTAAACGTGCTACCCATATAACCGTCGTGAGGAACGACAAAAACTTCTCCAGAGTTTTCTCCATCTACAAGTATGATATTGTCACCTGT
>DGUE01000155.1 GCA_002393895.1 Bacteroidales bacterium UBA4318 | reverse complement strand
AGGGTGTGGATCTCATCGATGAAGAGGATGATCTCGCCATCGCTCTCCACCACCTCCTTCACCACTCCCTTCAGGCGCTCCTCGAACTCGCCCTGGTACTTGGCGCCTGCTATAAGTGCGCCCATATCCAGGGAATAGACTTTCTTGGACTTAAGGTTTTCCGGCACCTGGCCGTTGACTATCTTGGTGGCTATGCCTTCGGATATTGCGGTCTTGCCAACGCCAGGCTCGCCCACCAGGATGGGGTTGTTCTTGGTGCGCCGGCTCAGGATCTGCAGCACGCGGCGGATCTCGTCGTCGCGTCCGATCACAGGGTCCAGCTTGCCTTTGGCGGCCCTGTCGTTAAGGTCTATGGCGTATTTGCTTAAGAATTCGTATTTGTTTTCCATAATCTGTTCTCCTTTTCTGCAGATGGAGGTGGCAAATTATATTCCACTGCCAATATGTCAATTTTTGTTATATTTGCATAAACTAATAACAAACCTACAGACATGTCCTGCTTTATAGTTCCCATGGTTCAGGCAATAGCCACTTCCGCCTGGTGCAAAACCCACAAGAACAACCACAATCTTCCCACCCTGGAAAAGATGCTCTGGGGCGGCACAGTAATGCTCATAGTCGACCACGTCATCAGCGGAGAACTCACCTGGCGTTTCCCCTTCTTCACAGCGCTCGAACTGGACGGAGGCTGGCAGGTGATGCTACGGGAGATGCTCACGGTGGGTGTGCCCATGTGCCTGGTAATCACAGCATTCTGGGGCCTGTGGGTAGCTTTCAAGAGCAAGAAATCAGCAAAAACAGCATAGCAATGAAAAGAATTCTCTTCATCCTCGCGATTGCGCTCGGCATGGCGTCCTGCGCATCCCTCAACCAGGCCCGCCTGAGCCAGAGCGGCGCCAAGGTTCTGCAGGCCCTGGCCATTTCGGATAACGATATCAAGGGCTATGTGACCCAGTCCGTGGCACAGCTCGATGCCCAGAACCAGATCGTGACCAGCGGCAACTACGTAACCCGCCTGAATAAGATTACCAAGGGCCTGACCTCGGTGGACGGCACGCCCCTGACCTTCAAGGTCTACAAGAACAACGAGATCAACGCCTTCGCCTGCGCGGACGGCAACGTGCGCGTCTACACCGGCCTGCTGGACGTGATGACAGACGAAGAAGCCCTCGGAGTGATTGGCCACGAGGTTGGCCATGTGGCCCTCAAGCATACCCTCAATGCCTACAAGATGAGCCTTTACACCTCCGCGGCAATGGATGTGCTGGCATCTACCGGCAATGTTGCCGCAGCCCTCACCGACAGCGTCCTGGGCCAGCTCGGAGCACAGATGATAGATGCCAGGTACTCCCGCAAGCAGGAGACTGAGGCAGACGACTTCGGATATGACTTCCTGAAGGGAGCGGGCAAGAACCCTTATTACATGGCTATGGCTTTCGAGAAGCTGATGGACAAGAGCCAGAACGGCACGCCTGCGCAGGTGAGTTCAGTCGCAAACCTGTTCTCTTCCCACCCCGACACCCAGTCCCGTATAGACAGGGTTAACAAGAAAGCATCGGCCGACGGTTACACCAGGCCGACCAAGTAAGGGCTACCAGATTTCCTGATAAGTATCCGGGACGGCGCTTGAGGCAGATTCAGCCGAGAAGGCGCCGTCTCCGTTTCCGGACGTGCCGCCGTTGGTGCGGACGAGCGAATCGCAGATAGCGATATCCCAGTCGTCGCGGAGCGCCCAGGCGGCATCGGAGTCCTCATCTCCAAGAAAACTCGTTCCCACCACCGTCCCGCTCTCCAGCGAGATGTAGGTCCAGCGCCCGTGCTGGGAGAGGAATTCCACCTCGCCGCTGACGAGTTCGGGTGCCTTTTTCCTGTCGTCGATGCAGGAGACCGACGACATCAGCACGGCAGCAAGCAGTATTATGGGCAGGAGCTTCTTCATTTGGTGACGGTATATTGCAGTTTGGCGTTCAGGCCGGTCCTGCTGATGGTAAGCTTGGCCTTGTTGCCGGAGGCGGTCTTCATGTAAAGGGGTGTGTCGGTCGCGAGCCGCACGGGCGAGCAGGACACGGTGTAGCGGGGCACCAGCCCTATTACGAAATAGTTCTCCCCGTCCACCAGGGGCTGCGGAAGATGGCCGCGGTACTTATATTCCACCGGCGTACCGCTGCGGTAATCTATCACCGACAGGGCGACGAGGGACCCCTCTCCCTTGACCTTTCCGCGCGCGGAGCGCACTATCTTGAGGAAATACCGGCAGTAATCGGGATCCGAGGAGGGGATGTTGTCGGTAAGGTCCAGAGCGAACTCCAGCGGGGCCTTATCGTAGGTTCCACGCATGTAATGGTCTCCACCCTTGTTGCTCATGCCGGTCTGGAGATAGTAGTTTTCGGGGATGCCGGCGGAGACCTTGTCGGTAGCGCCTATGTTGTAGGAGAGATCGTCGCGGGAAGTATAATCTATGGTTAGCTTGAAAAGGATCCGGGGTTCCTGATACTTGACTTCGGCCGTTATGGCATCGTCGCTGAGTATGCGGGAGATTACGCTTTTGTCCCGGAAGAAGTCGTAGGGATAGTAGAAGCGCCCCCTGTCGTGGGACCAGGTGCCCCAGCTGTTGGCCACTATGAACGCTCCCTCGTGCTTCACCCCGGAATCGTCGGTGAATGTGACAAGGTCGTCGTAACCGACGATAGTCATGGCGTGGCCACCGTCGTTCGGGAGGCTGGTCACCAGCGCCTTGTAGCCCGTGCCGGAAGGGCCGTCATAATCCTTCAGCATGTTCCATCCGTAGCAGTTGCCGGAGAAGGAAAGGATGCCGCCCGGGCGGCCGTCGCTGCCGGCAAGATACCTTTTGTAGGTGTCCACATCCCTTTCGAAGCGGACGAAACGAGCTACCCTGTACCTCAGCGCGTTATGATACTTCTCGAAGCCGGAAGGCCAGGTGAAGGAAGACGTGGTGAGGGTGGAGAAATCCTCTTCGGTCATGGCGCCGGAACGCATGGCCACGAAGAGCCCGTCTTCGGCAAATCCGCCCTGGTCCACGCCGTCGTTTACGAGGTTCCAGATGAACTGGTAGCTGAAGCGGTTGGCGGGGCTGGCGGAGGCATCCCTGTCGAGGAGGCGGTTCATCTCGTAGGTGAACACGTAGCCTATGCTGGATGCCTGGGCGCAGGACCCTCCGCTCTGGTCGATGATGGGAGGAAAGTATTTGTTGGTGGAGTTGTCTACATACTGAGGCAACTCCTGCCCGGTCATAAGGAAGGGCAGGAGTGCGAGCAGCGATGCGACAAACAATCTCATTCGGAAATACGCTTGAAGGTCTTCAAAGCCTCGCGGCGCACTTCTTCAGGAAGGGCGTCGTCGGAGCTCATGGCCTCGGCAACCTTGGCTATTTCGCCGGCATTCCAGGCATGGCCGTGCCATCCCAGGGCCTCGAGGAGAGTCACCTGCACCTTGGCGTCCGTGCAGGACTGCAGATATTCCAGCAGGCCGGGCACATTGCCATAGTTCAGGTTGGAACGGATCTGGCGGATGTTGGAGCGGCGTTCCTTGGCGCTGGTTGCAGGGTCGGTAATTGCGGCCTGGTCGTCGAGGAAACGCGTTGCGGACCTTTCGAAAGACTGCCTCAGCTTGGCGGCATCATCTTCGGCGTTCACCATCTTAACATCTGCAATCTGCTTGTCGAACTCGGCATAAAGGGCATCCTTGTCGAAGGAGAGCAGGGAGTAGGAGGTGTCGAAGACGATTCGGGAGGTGGCGTTGTTGGTCAGGAACATCTTCACCATGCCGGGGATCAGGCGCGGATCTCCGCTCTTTCCGGCATACTTGACGGCCAGTCTGCGAATAAACTCGTCGGCATCGTCCATCGCAAGGCAGAGGACCTCGACAAAGGCATCTCCCTTGGCCCTGGACAGGCAGTAGAAGGCTTCCAGGCGCACAACGGCATAGGGGGAAGTCTTGTAGATGTCCAGCAGTTTGGCCGTGGAGACGGCACCCTTCCTGTAGAGATGCTCGAGCGCGAGGGCCTTCTGGTCGGGGGTTCCTTTGCGCAGGAGGCGCTTCCAGGCGCACTTGCTGTCTTTCTGGATAAGCTTGTCGAGATTCTTTCCGGAATATGCGAAGCGGAAGGTCGGGTCCCCGATGAGATGGCTCTCGATGTAGGGAGCGTAGCGCACGAGGTCGCCGGCGCATCCGCCTGCGGCCACTATGCCGAAGAAGCGGTCGTGCCACTTATCCTGCAGGGAGTTGACGCTGTTGGCCTGCACGGCGACGGTGCCACCCTCCTGGAAGATGTATTCGTCGGCTATGCAGTTGTTCAGCTGGAAGGAGCCGTTGTAGCAGGCATCCAGGATCACGAGCTGGGCGGCAGGCTTGTAGCCATAGGCGGCGAAGTCGTCGATGTAGAGGTCGAGAGAGGCGTCATCGAGCGAATCAGCCTTGTGCTTTTCCTCGTCGAAGGCATCCTTGAACCAGCTGTCCGGCACGTCGAAACGCGCCTTGAGCTCTGCCTGGAGCTTCTTGTAGTCCTTGCCGCGCTCGCGGGCACGGTAGAGGTGGTCGCGGAGGTTCTTCATAATGTATTCCTTGGCGTCCTTCACCATGTAGGGGCGCTCCGCGGCGTTCAGATACTCGGTGTCGGGTGCTCCATGGTGATGCAGCATGGCCACGTTGAGTTCCGGGCGCATGATCTCGTTCATCAGATGGGGCTTGACAGGAATAACATCCGAATAATCAATATAGCTGATATGGTTGCGGCCGTCGTCGAGCAGGGGGAAATGCTCGAGCCATACGCGCTTCTCGTCGAGGCGGGCGGTCTTGCTCTCGGAGATGTAGCCATGTCCGCTGAAGAAGAGCATTTGGTCCATCACCGGAGGATTGAGGCGCGCTTCCGTGGCTTTCTGCAGGAAGGCCTTGAGGGCGTCGACACGCACATTTCCGTCCTCATCTACCGGGCGTATCCTTCCGGAGAAGATGTCCGGGGAGAGGGTCTGCGCTCCGTCGGCGGTGAGGCCGTAATAGTAGAGAGGGGTTCCCTCGTCGTGCCCGATAAACTCGAACTCGAGGGAGAAATCGTCGTAGAAACGGTCCGAAGGGATGGAGGACTGCTCACGCGGATAGCGCTGCTCATCCATCTTGAAGGCGCTGGCGAGATGCTGTGCGCCACGCACCATGGCAACGGGGATGTTGCCCACGAACACGGCTCCGACTATGGGGTTCCTGCGGCTGAAGTGAAGCTGTTTCAGAACGGCGCGGATGCTGTCCGGCACGCCCCAGACATCTTCCACTATCTGCACCTTGTAGCCGTCGGCCTTGGTGATGGCGGCGGCATAGGCGTCGACTTCCGCCTTGGCGGCCGAGTAGCTGTCGGGGTCGATCACTATTGCGAAACCCTCCTTCGCCCCGGCGGAAAAAGCGCTCATGAGCAACAGGCAGGAAAAGAACAAACGGATGGTTTTCATATTCGGGATTCTAGTATGTATATGCAAGACGGTGCCATTCTATGGCTTCTTTTATGTTGCCGGCCAGCACCTCGTTGGAGCAGGTGTCGGCAAATGCGCGCACCTCGCGCAGGCGGTAGGCGGGCAGATAGATACGGAAAGACCTCGACAGGAACATCTTCCACTTTTCGCTCAGCTCTCCACTGATGAGTTTGTCGATATCCTCGTCCCAGGTGCCGCAGCGGATGTTGGCTATGGAGCGTATTTTCTCGAAGTAGGTAGTGTCGGCGCTCTGGCGGGCAAGGCTGTCGAGAGATGCATTGATTGCGGAGAGCATCTGCTCACGGGGGAAGAACTGGAGGCTCTCGTAGGTGTTCTGGCGCACACGGGCCGAGGCGTTGTTCCGGGTGGCCATACGGGCTACCAGAGGAATCAGCTGAGGGTCGCCGATGGGGGCGAAGCAGTTGACCGCCTCGCGCTGGATCTGCTCTGCGCTATCCTCCAGGGCAATCCTGACTGCCTCCAGACGGGTGGCGTGGTCGCAGCTGCGGATGATGGTATTGAAGGCCTCGTGCCTCTCGAGAGAGACGGGCGAAGTCTTCAGGATGCCGAGCAGCTGCTCCGGGCTCTTCTTGCCGTAACGGATGTCGAGGCAGGCCTCGTCGGCAGAATTGCGGACTTTCTCCTTCTTGAAGCTGAATGTGGGATCCCCCACTATGTGCATCTCGAGGTAGGGAGCAAAACGGTTCAGGTCGCCCACAGGATAGCCCTGAGCCACCAGACCGAGGAATTCGTCCGGCCATTTGTCCTGAAGCACGTTCACGGTTCCGCCCCAGGCCACGAGGGTGCCGCCGGGCTGGAAGATGTATTCGTTGGCGATGCAGTCCTTATTGTTGAACGCCGCATTGTAGCAAGCGTCCATGATGACCATTTTCGCCTCCGGGCGGTAGTTGCCGAAGTCCTCGAGGGTGAGGTTGTCTTCTTTCTTGATCTTGAAATACTGGGTGTCGAAATCCCCGTGATGATGCAGGATCGCGATGTCCAGCTCGGGGCGCATGAGCTCGTTCTGAACCCGGCATTTGAGCGGGTCATGGTCCGTATGGTCCATGTACGTGAAGGCTTCCGGCAGGGTTTTCATCCAGGGAAGATGCTCCCTGAGGGCCATCTGCTCGTCCATGTGGGCGAGTTTGCTCTCGGCGATGCTGCCCGAACCATTGAAGACGAAGACGTGGTCCAGACGGTCCGGATTCCTGTGTGCGCCGGCTGCCTTGACCAGGTACTGGCGGAGTTTCTCATAGCGGGTGGAGACTTCGGTGTCGGTGGGACGGATACGGCCGCTGAAGATATCGGGCTGCAGGGGCACGTCCCGGCCTGACTTGAGGCTGTAATAGAAAAAGGGATCCCCGTCGTCATCCTTGTCGAGATACTCGAATTCCAGATCGAAATCGTCGTAGAAACGGTCCGACGGCACACTGGATTCCTTGCGGGGACGGGTCTGGTCCATCTTGAACGCGCTGGTGAAGAACTGCGCGTCGCGCACCATGGGGATGGGAATATCGCCGATGAAGACGACTCCGCGTATCTTTCCATTCTGATACAGATCCTTAAGTTGGGCCTTGATGGCATCCGGGCTTTCCCATTCCTCGCAAAGGCGGTAGACGGTGTATCCGTCCGCCTCGCGCAGAGCGTTCTCGTAGTCGGAGAGTTCTGCCGCTGCTTCGCGCTCGCTGACGGGGTCTATAACTATAGCAACACCAGCCCTGGGAGAGCAGGCTGCCGAAATGCTGATCAAAAGGATGGCAGTCAGGCGCGCCATCACCGGTCGTATTTCCATATTTCTTTAAAATCTGAGGAAGGCGCCTGCGGACAGGCCGTAGAACGACGTTCCTTCGAGTGAGGGGCACTGCGGGGCAGAGCCCATCTGTTTAAGTATACTCCCTTTTATGAAGATGCCGGGGCAGAGCGCCTTGATGGGGGCGAATGCCCAGTCGGCCCGGAAGAAGGCCGACAGCTTGCCGCTGGTCTCGTATGCGAATGCGGGGGCGACGTACCATTTGGTGATGTCGTCCTTGGCCGGGGCGGAATTGCCCGTGGCGTATAAGGCTTCTCCAAGAGGAAGGATGTAGCCGGCTCCGGCCGAGATATCCAGGGTGTTCTTGCTCACGGACACGGTTTTCCACCCTTCGGCGTTTATGCCGAGCCAGGTCCAGGCCTGGTCGCAAGGGTCGCCGTCGGTGTAGTGGGTAAAGTTCTCGGAATGGAACTTTGCCCCGATTGCGGCACTCCAGGATTTGCCTTTGCTGATGCGGTAGTCCGCTCCGGCGACTATTCTGGTGGCATCGTTATTCTTGTAGCGGCTCATCACCTCGTAGTAGGAGATGTTGCCGTGTTCGGTGTCGATTTTCTGTTTCTGGTCGTACCAGAAACCCTCCATCAACTTGAGCTCCGCCCTGAGGGTGATGCTATGGCGGAAGCAGCCCTCAATGTCCAGCCTGTCCACTAAGCCGAGGCTGGTAAAGCTGTAGTCTCCTGATTTCCACTCGTGAGCGGCACCGCCGTCACGGCCGTTTTCGTTCCCGCGACGGAAAGAGAGCTCGGCAAAATTCAGGATGCTGCCGCGGTTGAGCGCGGCGTTGACCCCAGCAGAGAAAGTGGTGCCGGAATACTCGCGCGGAGCGCTGGAACTTTCCGAAGAGCTGAAGGCGAAATAGTCGCCCATGCCCTTCATCTTATAGTAGCGGTAGGCCTTCTGGCCGTATTCCAGATGGTTGGTGAACTTGGAGAAGAACATCTCCGCCCCGCCGAAGAAACCGACGCTCCAAGCTTCTCCGAGCCGGCGTTCCACCCCCAGAGTCAGGGGAATCCGCGAGATGTCGTTCTTGGGACGCGGGTCCTTGGAATCGGTGAGCGTCGCGGTGGTAAGGCCTATCTTTCCTGCGGCAATCCATTTGTCGGAAAGCTTCCAGGTCAGGGCCCCGTCGATGTCGAAACGCTCTGTGACTGAATTGTCGGCAAGCGTGTCGCAGATCACGTAGGGATTGTCGGGATCGTTGCCGATCAGGGAGTTCCAGTTGCGGGCGATGTCCCGGGTGTTACGGTATCGCAGGCCTCCGGATGTGCGGATCTTGCCTATGCTGCCAAGCTCTTCGACACAAAGGTCCAGTTCGCTCTTCCCTGCAGGAGAGTCAGGCCTGTGGAAATCACCCTTTTCGTAATTCCAGGAGGCGCTGGCCGCTTTCCAGTCCTTTGTGGGATTATAATAAAGGGACACGGGAGAGGAACTCCCGCTCTGCACGTTCTGGATGCCGTTGTCCCTTTCTTGATGCCAGACCTGCGCAACGGCCTCCCCTGCCGGAGCGAGAAGCAGCGGCAGGAGAAGCATTGCACAAATCTTATGAAGCTTATTCGGCATCTACGGCTGTGGGTTTTGCACCAGGGACAACCTTGCCTACGATGAAGTCTGCAGAGGACTTGTTGGTGTCCTTGTAGTATGCGCGGCCGTTCTCGATCTTGGTGACCTTACGGCGTACGCCCTGTCCGCTCCATGCTGCGGGGCCGAGGATACCCTCTGCGTCGTCGATGGGGAGGAAGGTAGGATAGTGCTCTTCTGCATCTGCTTCCCACACGTCGATGGCGTCAAGCACATACTCGCTGGGGATCATCAGGTACTGCAAGGAAGAAGTGGTGCCGGGGGTGGTCATCACGTTCTCGGGATTTGCAGCATACTGTGCGGGGGTGATGCCTACAGGGAGCTTTGCGATAAGGCCGGCCCATCCGAAGAAGTTCTGGCCCCAGTTCAGCTGGCTGGTGAAGAATGCGACCACGAGTTCCATGTTGGGAATGCCCTCATAGTCGGTGTCCTTTGCATTGTAGGATCCGTAGAACTCCCAGTTTGCCTTGGAAAGGTCTGCGCAGTTCTCAAATCCTTCACCCTGTGCGGTGTGATTGATAGGAGCATTTGCAATGACCACGCTTTCGCCGGGCTGGAGAGGATAATCCGTGCCGTTGCCGGGGAAGGCATAGACAGGGCTCTGGGTCACGCCACCGTAGAGGTTCTCGAAACCGTTGGCCTGCCATGCATTGGGCTTGGTCTGACGGCCCATGCCGCCGAAGAGGAGGATCTGGTCGAGATACTGAACCTCATCGGAGTTGTTCACAAGTTCAATCCAGGTATCGCTGAGGGGCTGGATGTATGCCATCTTGCCGGGGGTGTACTGGACAGCCTTGATGATGATGGGAGAAGCGGAAGCCACTGCGAGGGTAACTGTGATAGTCTGGTCTTCGTAGAGGGAAACTTCTGCTGCGCCGACTGCCTTCTTTGCGGAGGAGATGCCGCCGTTCACGGAGACTTTATAGTCGCCCTGAGGGAGCGATGCGCTTGCGGTAATGGCGTTGTTGGCCTTGACCACCTCGAGAGGGGTGACGTTGTTGCCCTTTGCTGCTTCGGCAACGATGTCGCTCACTTCTGCTACGCCCTCGGGGAGGGTGATGTTCACCGTAAGGGTGAATTTCTTTGCAGTCCCTTCCTTATTGCAGGAGGTGGACAGCACGGCGGTGGCTGCTACAGCCACGATGCTCAAAATTGTAAAGAAATGCTTCATAATACTTTTATATTATAAATTGATTTTAAGTTCTGCGCCAAAATACATGTTAGGATAAAGCTGCGTCTTGGTGTTCGTGTTCTTGTTGGTGTGATAACGGCTTGTGTTGGTGACGTTATTCGCCGTGAAGGACACCTGGGCGTGGGAGCCTATCTCCTTGGTAAGCCTTATGTTAAGCAGGGCCCAGGGCTCGATCTTGTCCGGCAGGAAGCCGTAGGTGAAATAGCGGTCCATCATGAAGTTGTATTCCGGGTCGGAGTTCATGGTGGCGGCGTTCCATGTGGTGAATTTGCCATCGGTATCGTAGAATCCAACGGGCTCCACCGCAAGGTAATCCTTGCCCTGATAGCTGTAGTCGTATGCCCTCGGGGCGCCGTTTTCGTCCAGGTAGACAGTACGTTCAGACTCGTACCAGACAACCTGAACGGTAGTGGTGAGCACCAGTTTCACTTCAGGAATGTGGGTGATAAAACGGAAGCTTGTGTTCACACGGCTCTGCTCCTTGCCGCTTCCGGACGGCATGGTGGGGGCGTACTTGTCTATCTTGCTGCGGTAGGAAGTGCTGGTGGTCTGCCTGGTCCGCAGGATGTGGAACCACGCACCGTTGATGTTGACGGATGTCCTGATCGGCTTGATAGTGCCAAAGTCCAGCCCGTATTCTATGCCGTACTTTATCCTCCTGGAGGTGTTGTCCGGCCGGCTCCAGCTGGAGAACTCCATCTTATCCGTCTTGGCGGCCGTCTGGCGCGTGCCTCCAAGGTTGAAGGTCACGTCGCTGCCTTCCAGCGCGAGGTCCGTGGAGCCGTCGGGGATGACGTACTGCGCGAAGCGCCCCCAGTAGAGCTGGCCTTTGTAGCCGAACTCGTTCGTGTGGGTTTCGTGGAAGAAGGTGGCGAATCCGCTCACGGGCTTGGTCTTGAAACTGAGCCCGAGTTCCTTCTTGACCGCATTGGCGGGCTTGAGGTCCGGATTGGAGGTCTCCTCCACAATCTGGGTGTTGATGACGGCAAGCCCGGTGCCGGTGGCCTCGTTATAGCGGTTGAGGCAGATGAAGTCGTAGTATGCAGGCTCGGGATACAGATACAGCAGGGTGGGCATCTTGTTGGAGATGCCGTAGCCGGCGTTTATCGACAGGGCCTCGCCCAGAAGGCCCAGCGACAGGTTCACGCGGGGTTCTACCACGAAGTAGCCCTTGTTCCCTCCGCTCTTTTCGGGATTCAGGAAGAGGTTGGAAGCGCGGACTCCGATTTCCGACTTAAGCACGGTGCCACCCAGGGTGAAGCGGCCTTTGTCGCTGACGAACAGCGACGCGGTGTTCAGGGCCGGTATGTCTTTGTAGGCGCGGGGCCTGAGGGTATGGGACGAAGAGGCCTGGGGAGGGGTCTCTATGTCGTAGGAAAGGCCCTTGCCCCGGTTGGCATCCATCGTATATTCGATACCTGCCTTGATTTTATTGTAGTCCTTCTCGCCTATCTGGAAATACTTCCCGGCCACCAGCTGGCCGAAGATGTTCACGGGGATTCCGTGAAGGGTGTACTCGGCGTTGTAGGGGCGGATCTTCTGATAGGCCTGCTGAATTCCGCTCACGCGGGTGTCCGTCACGGCGCCATCCGGGCTCCATACCTTATTTATATGTATGTCTTCCGTACGCGAAACCTGAGTGGAGAAATTATAGTCCAGGGATGTGATCAGCGACGTCTTCGGCTGCACGCTCCCGTTGGCGGAAAGGCGCAGGCCCACATTCTTGTTGGTGAAGTTGATTTCCAGTTCTTCCAGCTGCGGGTCCGTCTTGCGGTTGTTCACGTTGGAATAGACCGAGCCTTTGATGTTGAGGCTGGCCCTGTTCCACACTTTGGAAAAGCCTCCCGCGGCGGTAAGACGGTCGTAGCCGAGATACTTCCGGCGCGGATCGCTGTAGCTCTGGCTCCAGTCCCCGCCTATATTGAAGGATCCGCCCTTCTTCAAGGCAAAACCCTTCCCTATGTAGGCCAGCTTGGAGTTGGGATCCACCTGCGATTTGAACTCCCACGGGGTGCGCCCGGCTTTGGTCTTCACTATCACCACGCCGGACGTAAGGTTTCCGTATTCGGCGGAAGGGATTCCGCTGATGACTTCCATGGACTCCACAACACCCGCGCTGACGGTGCGGAGGTCGGTTCCGCCACCGGCCGTGGTCTGGTCGCTCATGCCGTCGGTCTGGGTCCCGGAGGCAGATCCGTAACGGGTGGATGCGATGGCCTGCAGGTTGGCATCGTTGCTGAGTGGCGTGCCGTCGACTATGACGGAGGTGCCCAGGGAGGCCCCTGCGCTGGGTTCTATCTCCCTGACCGTAGCCTGCGATAGCTCGTTGAGGTTAGGGTTCTTGGCGAGGTTGCCCGGCACGAGCTGCAGAAGGTCGCTCACGCTCTTGGGCTGCAGGTGCCGCACGGCTTCTTCGTTAATAACCGACTTGGAGCCCATATCCTCGCGCTCGGCGGTAACCGTGACGCTGTTCAGCTCGAGGCTGAGGGTCTGCAGAGTAAAATTCAGGATGGTGTTGTTGGAAATCTCAACCGTTCCGGAAACATCCTTATAGCCCACGAAGGATACCTGATATTCGTATTTTCCTTTCTTAAGATTGGAGACGGTATAGTTTCCGTCCTTGTCGGTGGTTGCCCAGATGGATTTGTTGAGCGAAACCACAGCGAGTTCCACGGCGGAACCTTCGGCGTCCACGACGCGCCCCGACAGGCTGAATGACTGCGCCCAGACCGCTTCCGATATGGGTAAAAGTATGATTATGAGGAGGAATAACTTCTTCATATAATAACACTACTTCGGCAAAGGTAAAAAACTCTGCCGAAGTATGCAATACCTATTTATTATGAGTTAAACTTCGGTTGCGCCCTCGAATTCGCGGAGGAAACGCAGGTCGTTCTCGAAATAATGGCGAAGGTCGTTCACCTGCCATTTGAGCATAGCGATGCGCTCGATACCCATGCCGAAGGCGAATCCGCTGTACTTCTTGCTGTCGATTCCGGAGGCTTCCAGCACGTTGGGATCCACCATGCCGCAGCCGAGAATCTCCAGCCAGCCGGTGCCCTTGCAGATGTTGCAGCCCTTTCCGTGGCAGATATTGCAGCTCACGTCCACCTCTGCCGAAGGCTCGGTGAAGGGGAAGAAGGACGGCCGCATGCGGATCTGCGCGTCGGCGCCGAACATCTCGCGGGCGAAGAGCAGGATGGCCTGCTTGAGGTCGGCGAAGGTGACATTCTCATCTATATAAAGGCCTTCCACCTGGTGGAAAATGCAGTGCGCACGGGCGGAGATGGCCTCGTTGCGAAATACGCGCCCGGGGCAGATTACGCGGATAGGGAGGGGCATCTTCTCCATTGCGCGCACCTGCACTGAGGAGGTGTGAGTGCGGAGAAGCAGCGGGTTGAGATGGCCTGCGGAGACGAAGAAAGTGTCCTGCATGTCGCGGGCGGGGTGGTTCGGAGGGAAGTTGAGAGCCTCGAACACATGGTAGTCGTCTTCGATCTCGGGGCCTTCCGCCACGTCGTATCCGAACTTGCGGAAGATGTCCACGATCTGCTGGCGCACTATGCTCACGGGATGGCGGCTGCCAAGCTCGAACTGCTCACCGGGGAGGGTGGTATCTTCTTTGGAACCCTCATCGGATCCGCCGGCCTGGGCGGCACCGCGAAGCTCTTCTATCTTTGCCATGGCGGCCTGCTTGAGCTCGTTCAGGGGGCGGCCGAAGGCACGTTTCTGGTCCCCGTCCACACTGCGGAACTCTTCGAAGAGAGCCGTAATCTCACCTTTCTTTCCGAGGAAGCGCACGCGCGCCTCTTCCACTTCTTTCTCTGTCTTGCATTTGAGAGCGTTCAGCTCGCCAAATACCTTCTCTATAAGTTCTATTGTCATAATCTATTTCTTTCCCTCCCTTTTTGCGGCACGCTGGTCCCTGGCCTTCTTGGCCCGGGCGGCTCCGGATTTAAGGAATTTCTTCCACTGCTCATCTGTGAGTATGCCGCGGAAAGCATTATAGGTTTCCTCGTCCCATTTGTCGCCTATGAGGGTGTAGAGGTCGTAATTATCTACTTTATTGTTTGCCAGGGCCTCCATCTCCTTATCTCTTTCTGCAAAGTTGTGGGTGAGGATGGAGTCGGCATAGAAGGCCTGCCAGTCCTCCAGCTGGAGGGTTTCCTCGTAGTTCTCTACCATCTTGTCGATGGCTTCGCGCATCTTCTTCGCACGCTGTTCCGGCGTGAGAGGCTGTTCCTGGGCAGATGCGGCCAGGCACATGATAAGGCCGATAGCCGTCAGGAGTATGTGCTTTGTTTTCATAACTTGCAAAAATAATCAATATATTTGTAATCGAGTAAAAATCGAAGTATGAAAGTACAATCATTATGCCTTGCGGCCCTCGCCGCCATCCTTCTTACGGGGCTCCGTTCGGAAGCCTGTTCCAATGTAATCATTACCAAAGGCGCCAGCGCCGACGGCTCCTGCATGGTGTCGTACGCAGCCGATTCGCACGTGCTCTACGGCGAACTGTACTTCACTCCTGCGGGCAAGTTCCGCAAGGGTGCCAGGCTGTCCATTACCGAATGGGACACCTACAAGCCGCTTGGGGAAATCCACCAGATTCCGCGCACCTACAAGACGGTGGGCAACATGAACGAAAAGCAGCTCATCATAGGCGAAACCACCTGGGGCGGGCGCGAGGAGCAGGCCGATTCTACCGGCATAATGGACTATGGTTCACTGATTTACATTACGCTGCAGAGGGCAGCCACAGCGCGCGCGGCCATCGACACCATCGTTTCGCTGGCGAACCGCTACGGCTATCCTTCCGAGGGCGAATCCTTCTCGATTGCCGACAAGGACGAGGCCTGGGTGATGGACCTCGTGGGCAAGGGCCCGGATAACAAGGGGATAGTCTGGGTCGCCCGCCGGGTGCCGGACGGATACATCTGCGCGCATGCCAACCAGTGCCGCATCACCCGCTTCCCCCTGAACGACCCGGAGAACTGCCTCTATGCGCCGGACGTGATTTCCTTTGCCCGCGAGCAGGGCTGGTTTTCCGGCGCGGATGAGGAATTCTCGTTCCGGGATGCCTACAACCCCCTCGATTTCGGCGGGGCACGCGGTTGCGACGGCCGCGCCTGGAGCGCTTTCAACATCCTCTGCGACGGCGTGTTCGTGTGGGAAGAGAACGGTGTGGAGATATCCCGGCCCGCCCTGGACTGGACTGAATACATCCTCGGGCACGACCTTTCCGGGGAGATGCCCCTCTTTGTGAAGCCTTCCCGCAAGATCACCGCAAAGGACGTGGCAGATGTGATGAGGGACCACTTCGAGGGTACGCCCCTGGATATGACCCAGGACATAGGTGCAGGCGGAAATGCCCTGCCTTACCGCTGGCGCCCCATGCATTTCTGGTGGAACGGCAAGGAGTATGCTAACGAGCGTGCCATCGCCACCCAGCAGACCGGTTTCT
>DGUE01000071.1:5743-10035 GCA_002393895.1 Bacteroidales bacterium UBA4318 | reverse complement strand
ATTCTCCCAGGCAGCATCAATTTGGAAAACCTCATCAGCGTAGGTTTGTATTTCGATATCTAGGATTACCTGATTTTAATAAGGCCCATCTGAAGTCCCCAGCATCCGTCAGTGATGATGGGGACTTTCTTTCCCCTTGCATCCCTGACATAAAGCAGATCGTCCACGAAAGTGTGCGTGTGGCCGCCGATTATGATGTCCAGTCCTTTAGTCTGAGGCACGATTTCCTGATCCACATCATAGCCGAGATGGCTTAGGAGAATAACAAAATCGCATTTGTCTTCCTTACGGAGATGCTCAGCCCATTTGTTGACTGTCTCAACATTGTCCAGCTGACGTATGCGCTGAGCTGTGGGCGCCGCAACCATGGTAGCGATGTCGGATTCCATGCCTATGATGCCTATGCGCATTCCGCCACGTTCGATAACAGCCGTAGGCTTGATATACTGCTGGAGGATATCGGGAAACTCGCAGTTGGCACAAACCACGGGGCATTCCACTTTGCTGAGGCGCTCCGCAAGGCTCTCTATACCCTCATCAAGTTCATGATTACCAAGAGTAATGCAATCATAGCCCATGGCATTTATCATCTTCGGCTCGAGAGAGCCGCCGAGTTCGCTGTGATAGGACGTGCCCTGATTGAAATCTCCGGCATGGAGAAGCAGGACTTTCTCCGGGGGATAAGCAGCGCGGATGCTGTCCACGAAGGCGGCACGTTCCACTATTCCTCCCAGGCCATCACGTTCTCCCCCGCGGACGGGATCGAAATGGCTGTGGGTATCGTTGGTATGAATTATCACCAGCCTCGGCTGGCAGGCTGCGGCAGCAAGGCATACCGCGAGAATAGTCAAAAACCTTTTCATTTCTCCCTAACAATGCGTCCGTCCGTAAAATACTTGAGTTCCTGCCCCTCCGCCGTCATCTTGCGGATATCTGCAAGGATGGCATCCCCTATCTTGACATCGGTCAGCACATAATCCTTGGCGTTGCGGGCTATCTTGTATCCGTCGCCGCCGTCGAGCAGGAAATCTATTGTTGCCACTCCGTAGAGCTTGTCGTCATCGATGGGTTTACCCCCGACCTCGGCCGAAACCAGTTTCTTGTCTTTGATGGCTATCCTGGCCCCTGAAACCGCCTGAATGCCGTTTTCGGCCATATACTCGAAGATATTGCGGAGATCCCGCCCCTCCAGCTGAACGTAGCACAGATAGTTGGCAAAGGGAAGCATCGAAACGATATCGTCCAGCAGCACATCCCCCTGGGCGATATCCTGACGAATGCCACCGCGGTTGGTGAAGGCGACATCCACCTTGCGGCCGCTCGGGGCTATCAGGGCCTGCATATCGGCAAACAGCCTGTCGGCGATGAAGTTGCAGAGCGGATCCTCCGGTTTATGCTTGATCATCGGCTCCGGAGCATAGGCCACTACCTCTTTGAGACGCGCCATCGCAGGCTGAACCTCGAGAAGGAGACGGGCCACCTCGGGGATGGAGCCACCTTCGAACACTCTGCCGTTCGGAGCGGTATACACTCCGCTTTCCACCACACCTATTGCCTCTGCAACATTCGTGGCTGTGGGCACGGTGACTCCGGTGCGATGCCCATCTATCACATAGGATTCCCACTTATAGGAATGGCCGCAGGAGCAGAGGGCAAGAATCGCCGCAAGGGCTGTAATTACTTTTGCTTTAACCATTTCCATAGGTCTCCCCAAGTTGATTTCTTACCGAACATCAGTATGCCTGCCTTATAGATCTTGGCAGACGCCCATGCCATTACGACAAAGGTTGCAAAGAGCAGCGCCACCGACACGACAATCTCCCAGGTAGGCACGCCGTAAGGAATTCGCGCGAGCATCACGATCGGGGATGTGAACGGAATCATAGACCCCCACCACACAACTGCGCTTTCGGGATTCTTGAATGCGAAGAACACTATGAAGAACGCAAGCATCAGCGGAATAGTGACAGGGAGCTGAAGCTGCTGGGTGTCGGCCTCGTTCTCAACAGCCGATCCAATGGCGGCATACATCGACGCATAGAGCAGATAGCCGAGGATGAAGAAGATGAAGAAACTCACGATCAGCGTCCCCCAGGGAATATGCGAGAGGGTGGTGAAGATAACCGAAGCCTCGCTGTTCTGGGCCATTGCAGCCACATCCACCCCACTCATATTGGCGCTCATGCCCATCATATCGGCCGAGTTCATGATGTCTCCGAAGCCGAAGATGGCGCTTGCTCCAAGAACAAGCAGGAGGGTGAGTATGATCCAGAGAGCAAACTGGGTAAGGGCCACCAGCGCAATGCCGATTATCTTGCCGAACATCAGTTCAGTTGCCTTCACCGACGACACCAGGACCTCGACCACACGGGAGCTCTTCTCTTCGATCACCGAAGACATCAGGGAGCCACCGAACATGGCAATGAACATGTAGATAAGCATGCCGAGGACCATGGAGATGATCATGTAGATGCCGGATTCGGAAACAGAAGCATTGCCGCTCTCGTCGAGGGTGAACTCATTCACCTTCACATCTGCCTTCACATCTTTCATTATCTGGTCCAGGCCGGCTATCTGGTAACTGCCTATGCGGTACTGCTCGACGGCCTTGTTGGCACGAACCCTGAGGCTGGAATTGAAATCCACCCCGGTAGGCTTCTTGCTGAAGGTCTGGATGCTCACGCTCTTGGCGCTGTCCAGCTGCGATACTACCACCAGCACGTCGAATCCGCGGCTCTTGAGTTCATCCTTGAGCACTGCCGGATCCTCTCCGCTGCAATCCGTAAACTCGGCTGCCTCGTTGCTTTCGAAATAGGGCATAACGATGCCGGAATAGTCCACCACGGCCACCTTCTGGCTCTTCTCCTTCACGTTCATCATCAAAAGCGAAGGCAGCACGCAGATAGCCGCAAACAGAATAGGCACCAGGAAAGTGGTGATGAGGAAACTCTTTTTCTTGACTTTGTTGAGATATTCGCGGGATATCACGATCCCAGTCTTGTGCAGATTCATTTTTCAGGGGCCTCCCCTCCCGTAACGAGTTTAATGAATATATCGTTCATCCTGGGCATCAGTTCCTTGTAAGAGTTGATGGTAGCGCCCTTGTCGATGAAGGACTGGAGCACTTCGTTGCCTGCCTTCTCACGGGAGATGACTTCCGTGTGGCGGCCGTCGGCATCGGTGTACTCGATTTCGATGTTGTTGTTGCCGTATTCCCGGCGGATGTGCTCCACACCTCCGGTGAGCACGAGCTTGCTCTTGTTGATGAGGGCGATGTTGTCGCAGAGTTCCTCTACGCTTTCCATATTATGGGTGGAGAGGATGATGGTGGCGCCTTCTTCCTTGAGACGGAGTATCTCTTTGCGGATAAGGTCGGCATTCACCGGGTCGAAGCCGCTGAAAGGCTCGTCCAGTATCATCAGAGAAGGCTTGTGAACCACGGTGGTAATGAACTGGAGCTTCTGGGCCATACCCTTTGAGAGCTCCTCGACCTTCTTGCCCCACCAGTCCTGGATGCCGAAGCGGATGAACCATTCCTTGAGTGCCTTCTGGGCGGCAGATGCGCTCATTCCCTTCAGCTGGGCGAGATACATGACCTGGTCGCCCACCTTCATCTTGCGGTAAAGGCCGCGCTCCTCGGGCATGTAGCCTATCTTCTCTACATCAGCCTGGGTAATAGGCTTTCCTTTGAAGAGCACATCTCCCCCATTGGGTATGGTTATCCTGTTAATAATACGAATAAGCGTAGTCTTGCCGGCGCCGTTCGGGCCCAGCAGGCCAAAGATTCCCCCTTCGGGGATTTCGAGGCTTACGTGGTCCAGAGCCACCTTCTCCCCGAAACTTTTGCAGACTTCCCTGCATTCTATAATAGCCATTGAGTTCAGTTTTAACTTAACCTACAAATTTAATCATAAAATTTTGTATTTTTGTGCTGATATGGCCAAAAGTACCGTCAATATAGCACAGCAGAGCACAGACATCATAAACGATGTTAAGGGCGGTCGATTTGCGCCCGTATACCTGCTGATGGGCGACGAGCCGTATTATCCCGAACTCGTCTGTCAGGCAATCGTAGAGAACTGCCTGCAGGATTTTGAGAAGGATTTCAACGAAACCATCTGCTATGGTTCCGATGTCACCGCCTCCCAGATTATAACAACCGCCAGGCGCTTTCCCATGATGGCCGAGAGGCAGCTTGTGGTGGTTAAGGAGGCTCAGCAGATGAAAGGCATAGAGGACCTTGCCGTTTATTGCAACGAGCCTCTGGACTCTACCGTCCTGGTGCTGCTCCT
>DGUE01000071.1:0-5598 GCA_002393895.1 Bacteroidales bacterium UBA4318 | reverse complement strand
AGGGATTATGAGATCACCGGCTGGATCAGTTCCTACTATTCCGGCAGGGGCCTTCAGATAGAGCCTCAGGCAGCCGCCCTGCTCGGGGAGTCTGCAGGCACCGACCTGTCTGTAGTGGTGGCCGAAACCGAAAAACTTCTGAGAAACCTTCCCGAGGGATGCACCCAGGTCCGCACAGAAGACGTTGAGAAGAATGTCGGCATCTCCCGCCAGTTCAGCGTCTTCGAACTCACGAGAGAGCTCTCCCTGAAGAATTCCGCCAAGGCGATCAAAATAGCAACCCACATCGGCACAGCAGCAAAATTTGCCATGCCTATGGCGGTAAGTGCCCTGTACACGCACTTCTACCGCATCCTGAAATATGAAGCAGCGCTAAAGCAGAAGCCCGGCATGGGGCAGCAGGAGCGCGCTGCTATCCTGGGCGTAAGCCCATTTTTCCTGCGTGAATACGATGCTGCCGTGCGCAATTACCCTCTGCCATCCGTCATGAGCATAATCTCCATGCTCTGCGATTTCGACTATCAGGGCAAGGGTGGAGACGGCGCCGCGCTCCCGCCGGACCAACTGCTGATTGAGCTTACCGCAAAGATACTCAATGCCTGAAACCGATAAATACTACGACCCCCTGAGGCGCAAATGGGTAGCCGCCACTCCCGAAGAAAGGGTGCGGCAGTGGTTCATTGGCCAGCTCTCAGGCGCCGGTCAGGTCCCTACCTGGCTGATGATGAGCGAAGTATCCATGAAGTTCGGGCAAAAAAGCTGGAGAGCGGATATTGTTGTGTACGACAGCCAGGGCAGGCCGCTTGCCGTAGTGGAATGCAAACGTCCGGACGTGGCCATAGACGGGGCAGTAGCCGAACAGGCCCTTCGTTACACGGCCGTCCAGAACGTACGCTACATCTTCCTGACCAACGGAACCAGCACTTATGTGTACAGGAGGGCAGATGATGGCTTCGAGCCCATGAAACACTTTCCCAATTATCTTGAAATGAGCAAGTCATGTCCACAGTAACAGCACAATACGTTCAAAAGGAGATATTCCGCATAGTAAGCCGGGTAGCCCGCGAACGGGGCGTCCGCGCATTCGTGATCGGAGGATACGTGCGGGATTGCTTCCTGGGGCGCCCCTGCAACGACATCGACATAGTCGTGGAGGGCAGCGGCATAGATTTCGCGCAGGCTGTCGGCCAGGCAACCGGGAAAAACGTATCCTATTTCAAGAATTTCGGCACTGCGATGCTTCATTACGAGGGAGATGAAATCGAGTTCGTGGGAGCCCGTAAGGAGTCTTATCGCAGGGAATCCCGCAATCCCATAGTTGAGAATGGCACCCTGCAGGACGACCAGCTCCGCCGGGACTTTACCATCAACGCCATGGCCTTCTCCCTTCAGGAAGAAGACTACGGTGCACTCGTCGACCCCTTCGGAGGCATTAAAGACTTGGCCGCAGGCATCATCCGCACCCCTCTGGATCCTGATACCACCTACTCCGACGATCCCCTGAGGATGCTGCGGGCCGTGCGTTTCGCCACAAAACTCAGCACCCCGGAACATACATTCAGCATAGTGCCGGAATCCATGGAATCCATGCGCAGGATGGCTCCCAGAATGGAGATTTTATCAAAAGAAAGGATTGCGGAAGAGTTGAACAAGATGCTGATGTGCGCCACGCCTTCCATGGCATTCTACCTCATGGACGAGGCCGGACTCCTGCAGGGTATACTCCCCCAGATAGCCGCCCTCAAAGGTGTGGAAACGATAGACGGGCGAGGGCATAAAGACATTTTTACCCACACTCTGGCTGTGCTGGACAATGTCGCTGCCGTTTCCGACAATCTCTGGCTGCGCTGGGCCGCACTGCTTCACGATGTAGGCAAGGCTGCAGTCAAAAAATATGATTCCCATCTGGGATGGACCTTCCACGGACATGATGTGGTTGGTTCCAAGATGGTCCCTAAGATTTTCGCATCGCTGAAGCTGCCCCTCGACGACAAGCTGAAATTTGTTAAGAAGATGGTTTGGCTGCACATGCGGCCGATAGCCCTTGTCGACGACGAAGTGACGGATTCAGCGGTTCGAAGGCTCCTTTTCGATGCAGGCGACGACATCGACGACCTGATGACGCTGTGCAACGCCGATATCACATCCAAGAACCCGGTAAAAGTAGCCCGCATTCGCGCCAACTTCGAGCTTGTCAAGCAGAAACTTGTGGAGGTGGAAGAAAAGGATGCGCTGCGCAACTTCAAGAACCCCATTTCCGGAGACTACATCATGGAAGTATACGGGATTGAACCTTGCAACACCATAGGGCAGCTGAAAGAACTCATAAAAGAGGCCATCCTGGAGGGAGAAATAGGCAATACCTTCGAGGAAGCTGATGCACTTATGCGCCAGAAGGCTCCCGAATTCGGACTCACCCCGTGCAAATAGATGAGTACATAAACTACATAGCCGGCGTGCGCAGGTATTCCCAGCGCACAAAAGACTTGTATAAAGAGATCTTGAACAGCTACAAGGCCTATTTCAAGGACGTAGAACCGCGCTTTACCCCTACCGACATCCGCAACTACGAGATACATCTGCTCGAAGAAAAGAAAGAGGGAGCACGCACGGTCGGGCTTCATCTCAGCGTGCTGAGCGGGTACTGCAAGTACCTGATGAAGAAGGGAGAGCTCAAGGCCAACCCAGTGCGTCTTGTGAGCAGGCCTAAAGAAGAAAAGAGGCTTCCAAATTTTTACAGGGCAGATGCCATGCAGGAGTATTTTGCAACTACCGAATGCAATGCAGACACCGACTCCCTGAATTTCCTTTTATCCCTTCCAGCAGCGGATAATACTGCAGAAGAGCTTTACAGCAGGCGTCTGAGAAGGCTTATCATTTCCATACTGTTCAACACCGGCATCCGCCGAAGTGAACTTATCTCGCTGGACCTTGGCTCCCTCAACCGTGGCCGAAGGACCTTATATGTGCATGGCAAAGGGGATAAGATGAGGGAAATTCCGCTGACAGAATCATTATTTGCTGAAATTTTGTTATATTTGGATGCAGCCGAATATATGTTGGGGGCTGGAACAGGGAGCGGCACTCCCCTTTTGAGGACACTGAAAGGCACAAGGCTCTATCCTGTTTTTGTCGACAGGGCAGTAAAAGAGGAGCTCGGCAGTTCGGAGGGCTTCACCGGAAGGAAATCGCCGCACGTGCTCAGGCACACCATCGCCAGTGAGCTTCTGGACGAAGGAACAGACCTGAACTCCATTAAAGAGATGCTGGGCCACAGCTCTCTGGCAGCCACCCAGGTCTACACCCACAACACCATAGAAAGGCTGAAGAAAGTGTACAACAACGCCCATCCCAGGGCAAATAAAAAAGGAGTTAATAATGGAGATCAAGATTAAAACTCTCAAGTTCGATGCCGACCAGAAGCTGATCGAGTACGTCGAGAAAAAAGTTTCCAAGCTGGACAAATTCTTCAAAGGGGCCGCAGACGTTGCAGAAGTAACGCTTTCCCTCCTGTCCGAGCCGGATAACAAGCAGGCCAAGATCCAGATGCATGTCAAGGGAGAAGACCTCATCATCGAAAGGAACTCCTCTACTTTCGAGCAGGCGATCACCGATTGCGCCGATGCAATGAAGGAGAAACTCACCCGTAAGAAAGAGAAAACGTACGATATTTAAAAAATATCCTTATATTTGCAGTCCCAAAAGGAAAGATGCTCGAGTGGCTGAAGAGGCGCGTCTGGAAAGCGCGTGGCCGCCCAAAGCGGCTCCAGGGTTCGAATCCCTGTCTTTCCGCACCGTTTCGTAAGGGCTTGAATATCAGTATTCAAGCCCTTACGCGGTTCTTGCCGAGACAGATTCGGGACTTTTTTAGATTTGTGGCAGATTCGGTTTTTAGAAGAAGAAAAATGATTAAGCTGGCGATTCTTGATTTTGACGGCACTCTGGCCGACACCCGCGAAATAATCGTTCGCACCAACCAGGAGGTGCAGCGCAGGATGGGTTATCCTATTACTGACGAGGCGGGGATAGTGGCGACGGTCGGACTTCCTTTGCAGGAGGGCATACTGACTATGTATCCGGACCTGCCTTTGGAGGAGATTCCCGCCTGGGTGAGCACTTATCGCGAGGTGTTCGATTCCCTGAAAGGGCGTATCGTCCCGAAGTTGTTCCCGAATGTCAAGGAGACGCTGGAAGTATTGTCCGGCAGGGGATGCATATTCACAATCGCTTCCTCCCGTGGCCGGAAGTCCCTGATGGAGTTCTTGCAGGAGATGGGGATAGCTCCGTTTATTTCATATGTGCTCGGGGCCGACGACGTCGAGCTGGCAAAGCCGCATCCGGAGCCTGTCCTGAAGACTCTGCGGGAGTTGTCCTTCGAAGCCGGGGAAGCGCTTGTCATCGGCGATATGCCCGTGGACATCCTGATGGGCCGCTCCGCAGGCGCCCGTACCTGCGGTGTTTCTTACGGCAATTCCAACCGTGCCGCCCTGCTCGGGGCCGGTGCCGACTCCGTCATCGACGACTTCTCCGAGCTCCTCCGCCTGATTCCTTAGCCCCGGCTCCGGCAAGGCTCCCAGGTCCGGTACTTATTCCGTGCCGTAGCGCCCGGCGAATAGCACGGCGCCTGTACTGTTTTCCGTAATCAGATACAGGAACGGATGGTCTGCGTGGAATACTGCGTGCGGATTCGTGACGGGGGATGTTACAAACACGCCGGCGGAGGAGACTGCGGCGGCTTCCGAACCTTCTTCGTCCACTTTGATGGCGGCATCCTGCCGAACAAAGCTCAGGCACAGGGCATTGGGAGACATTGCGCTGAAATCGGCCCTGCCGGCTTCAAAGGCTCTGGACATTCCCATCGCCGAAAGGATATCGTTCAGTTTTATGCCGAACTTGGTCTCGAAACGAGGAAGCCATAGATCGACTTCGCTCATCCTCATTCCCAAGCGGAAACTATTCCAATCGGCTTTTTTCAATCCTTCGATGACATCCGGAATCCCGTACCCGGACTTGGGCAGGAACACCATCATAGAGAAGGCTCCGTTTCCATACGGCAAGTTGACAACCTGGAATATGTCATTCTCGGCATACTGATAATTCTCAGCCTGCTTCATCATCTGAACTTTCCGGGGCCGCCCGTCTATGCCGGTAAATGTCTCTTCCGAAGTGGCAGATTTATCGAACATAAATCTCCATTCACTCTTGAAATACAAGGCGTTGAACAGATAGCATAGCATATCGGTGCTTACTCTTTCCAGTACCTTCGGTATCATTCCGCCGGTATGGTCCGAGCACCATCGGTTGATTTCTTTCACGGCTGCTTCACTGTCGGAAAAGTCCGTTTTGGAAACGTATGCGTCATAGTACTTGCCGACAGTTTCCTGATAAGCGTCCAGCAATGAATACTGCCCGTTGACGACGATGGCATTGGCTATGCCGAGGGTCGTCTTCTTGTCCAGTCCCGGAAGCTGCTGCAGCAAGGAAAGGCAATACTTGTTCACGGCATCTTCTTTACCTGTTCCATAACCCAGGACCGTGCAAATCTCATCGGCTGTCTCTCCCCGGGTGCCGTTCAGAATCATCCCCAGCAGGAATTGC